>DMPJ01000406.1:4001-17981 GCA_003456035.1 Planktothrix sp. UBA8402 | reverse complement strand
CCCCTGCTCCCCTGCTCCCCCGATGCCTTTAGCAGTTAAAATCAAAGGTGATACCTTCATCGAATTTTCCTAATGTCCGTGAATCCGAATCAATCCTCTGATCCTGCTACCGCAATACAGCCTGATAGTCCCCAAGGGTGGACACAATTGGCGGAAACTTACTATGCTCAGAAGTTTTATTCTGAGGCGATCGCAGCTTGTCAAAAAGCGATCGCCATCGAGCCTAATGAGCCCTTAGCTTATGTGACAATGGGGAATATTTATCAAGCACAGGATCAAATTCAAGAAGCAATTCGCTCCTATCAACAAGCATTACAAATTAACCCGAATTTACCCCAAGCCCATGTCAATTTGGGGAGTATGTTTTACCGACAAGGACAACTAGAATTAGCGATTAATAGTTATCGTCAAGCGGTGAATTTACAGCCGGATTTAGCTGCCGTCCATTGGAACTTAGCGCAGGTTTTAAAACACTTAGGACAGGATGCAGAAGCTCAAATTTCAGAGCAACGCGCCTTAGCATTAAATCCTCAATTGGGAGGGGCTGATGTACTATTTAATCAAGGTAATCAATTAGCACTACAAGGCAAAATTGAAGAAGCGATCGCCGTCTGGCAAAAAGTCATTGAGTTGAAGCCAGATTTTGCCGAAGCTTATGGTCAAATGGGGATGGTTTTACGACATCAAGGCAAATATAAAGAGGCTATTCCTTTATTACAAAAAGCGATTGAAATTAAACCAAATTTACCCTTAGCTCATCAACATTTATGTGGAATTTATCGTGATAGTAGCAATTTAGCCGCCGCCCGTCAAGCGGTGGATCGTTATCTGGAATATTGTAGTGAAGTTGACCCGATTATGTCGGCAATTTATAGCATTAGCACCTATCAAGTATCGGGGTTAAATCATATCGCCAAAGATCGGTTTTTAAAATTAGAATCTCAACTACATTCTAAATTAGATCGAACAACATTAGTAGAAATTAAATCTCTGTATTCTAATTTACTCTTTAGTATGCCATATTTAAGGGATGATTTGAGTAAGAATACCAAACTACATCATCGAATTACTAAAAGATATATTGAGACGACTCTCAAACCTAAATATCAACAGGTTTCTAATTCTATTCCGGCTACATTTCCCCATTCTCCGTTAAGAATTGGAATTTTATCCAGCCATTTTAATCGTCATTCGGTAGGTTGGTGTAGTTTAGATGTTTTACGCGAGTTATCTAATTTACCTGTTAATCTATATCTTTATTGTACTGATCGTCTACAGGCGGATGATCGGACACCGTTATTTGAATCGATCGCCAATAAGTTTTTTATCCCTAAACACTATCCGAATGGATTACCAACACCTGAAGAAATTATTCAAGAAATTACTAACGATCAAATTGATATTATTTTGGATTTAGATGCTTTAAGTTTACCAATTCATGGAGATATTTTTTATCAAAAACCCGCCCCAATTTGTATCTCTTGGTTAGGGTTTGATGCTTTACAAATTTCTGATAAAACTTATTTTTTAGGTGACGAATATACCCATCCCAAAGGTACGGAAAAATATTATACTGAACAATTATTAAAAATGCCGCATTCCTTTATGGCGGTTTCTGGATTTGATCGAGTTGAAACTAATCCGATACAATTGCGACAAACCCATCGAATTAGTTCGGATCAAATTGTTTATTTATGTGTAGCATCGGGTCGGAAATTCAATCTGGAATTTGCCAAAGCTCAAGTAGAAATTCTCAAGCAAGTTCCCGATAGTATTTTAATTTATAAAGGTTTAGCGGATCAAGATGTTGTGATTTCAACCTATCGTCAAGTTTGTGATACTTTAGGAGTTGGGAAACATCGAATTAAATTCTTACCTCGTTTTCCCAAGGAAGAAGAACACCGTCAAATTTATGCAATTTCCGATATTTTCTTGGATTCTTACCCCTATAATGGTGGAACTCATACCTTAGAAGCGCTCTGGTTTAATGTTCCTGTGGTGACTCGAAAAGGTGAACAATTTTTATCACGGATGGGTTATTCTTTTTTACAAGGATTATCAATTCAAGAAGGAATTGCTGAGTCTTGGAAGGACTATATTAACTGGGGAGTGCGTTTAGGTCAGGATCAAATTTTAAGAAAATTAGTTCAAGAAAAGTCAATTCAATCTAAGCAATCTGAATCCTTAGCTTCTCTTTGGAATCCTCAAGAATTTGCTCAGAATTTATCTGATATTTTCCAACAATTAACCCTTAAAACCCCGTAGGGTGCTCCATCAAAGCGCACGCACCAACTGTTAATTAACAGCACCAACTTTTAATTAACAGTATAAATTCAAGTGCGTGTGGCGGATTAATTTATAACTGCACGTTCCCCAGATCAAAATTCCGCCTGACGCACCCTACAACTGCTATATAATTAGTCCTCCTCAAATAACTGCTGTATTTAAGGTGTCTAAGAGTTCACGGGATTCTTGTTTAACCAACCCATCAATAGCAGCATTTTGTAATCTAATAAACGCTTCAAAATCTTCCTTACTATAACGGGTTGTTTGTAACAGATATCTGAGTTCTGATTCAACATTTAGGGTTAAATACNNAATAACCCTGTTCTAAAGTTTGGTTAACCAACTTACGAATTGCACCCATATCTAATAATTCTCCTGAATTTTAAAACCAGTTATCATAGACACTTTTAAGTTCGGGTATAAAATGCCAGTAGTAAGAAAGGCAGCAAAAGAAGATGTTAAGTTACTCCATTATAACACTTATTTTTATTAAATGGGATAAATATTTAGATTAGGGATGCTTCCAAACCTTCACTTGTCCATCCCATCCACCACTAACTAAGGTGTTACCATCGGGACTAATACTAACAGCATTAACATAACCGGAGTGACCTTTTAAATGGACTTTTAATTGACCTGTTGCTAAGTCCCAAAGTTTCACAGTTTTATCCCAACTTCCACTAATTAATGTTTTACCATCACTGGTAATTACGATTGACCAAACACCATCGGTATGACCGCTTAAGCGACGAATGGGTTGACCTGTTTTTAATTTCCATAATCCAATAGTTCCATCGGCGCTACTACTAGCTAAAGTTTCACTATCGGGACTAATAGCTAGGGATAAAACCGATAATTCATGACCTTTTAAGGTACGAATCAATTCTCCAGTTTCAACATTCCATAATTTGACACTACTATCCTTACTTCCACTGGCTAAAATTTTACCATCGGGACTAAANNTTTTCAAAAGTTGACCTGTTTGCAGATTCCAAAGTTTAATAGTTTTATCCCAGCTTCCACTCGCAATTATTTTACCATCGGGACTTAATTTTAATGCTAAAACGGGATTATTATGGGCTTGAATTGTTTGAATTAAGGGCAAAGTTGAAGATTGTAAACCCGTAGCCCAATCCCAAACTTTAATTAACCCATCTTCCCCTCCTGTAACTAAATATTTGTTATCTTTACTTAAGCTAATTCCATAAATTGCTCCTTGATGAGCGGGCAAAGTTCGAGTTAGTCCACTGGTGGTAATATTCCAAATTGAAATAGTTCCATTACTATTGCCAATAATAACATAAGGAAAGGCTAAAGCGATCGATAATATTTCTCCTGATTTTTCCGTTAAAGTCGTAGCTAAACTAAAGTAATTATTGACCGCAGCGATTGTATTTGATGGCTTTGAGGGTGAATTAGAAGAATTAAGATCGGGATTATTTGTAATTGGAGCAGAAGTATTAGGTGGAGTAGGAATTAAAGATAATTTAGCTGTTTTTCGCCAATCAAAAAAATAATTAATTGGAATTCCTGCGGAGACAATTTTATCAGGATTATTGCCTAATTGGACAATTCCATTTACCCCAATTACTTTTCCTTCCCCATCTAAAATAGGGCCGCCACTCATCCCACTTCTGACTAAATTAGTGTAAACTAAACTATATCCCAAACGAGGTTTTTGACGTTGGCTAAAGGTGCCACTGGTACTTAAAAAAAGTCGCTGTCCAAGAGAACTTCCAGAACGGGGCCATCCGGCTACATATAAAGGACTACCTGACTGAATATTATTAGCGTCAGATGGAATTGCAACTCGATATCTTTGGGAACTACTAAAGGGAACTAGGGCTAAATCTAGGTTAGGAAGTTGTTGAATTGAACTATAATAAACAAAGTAGCGTTTACCATCCGGGGTGACAATTTCATAGTCTCCAACTCGATCAACAACGTGCCAATTGGTTAAAACATAATAGGTATTTCCTTGTTTTTCCACAATAAATCCCGACCCACCTTTTGGCCCATCAATTCTAACGGTAATTTCTCCAGCAATGGTATTAATTTCGGCGGGAGATAAGGCTATTTTTTCGGCAATTTGTAAGGGGAAAGGGGGGAGTTTAGACAGAAATGGAACCGGAATTGTTAGGAAAGGAATACTTAAAGCGATCGCACCTAGATTTTTAGGGAAATTTTTAAATAATTGGGACAGTAAATTTAGATTCATTTTTATGGTTAATTTTAAATTCAGATTAATTGGAGATTTGCCACCATAACCTAATTGTATTTATTCCACCAGTTGGCGACAAAATACCTCCAAATTAAACTGATAACTGATAACTGATTTATCTTCTGTTATTACATTTAACTCGCTGAGTTTCTAAACTAGAGTCTCGCGGAATGCTGTTTAAATCCATTCCTGGCCGGAAAATTGTGGCCGCATCCCAGAGTTTTGCTCCAGTTAAGTTGGCTCCAGAAAAATTAGTTCTTTCATCAATAATTGCCCCACTTAAGTCCGTTTTACTTAAATCTGCTCCACTTAAATCGACCCCACTTAAGTTAGCATCGACAAAATTAGCAAAGGAAAAATTAGTGTTTCTCATGGTGCTATTGGAGAGGTTTGCACAGGTAAAAAATGCTCCTCGAAAGTTAGCATCATTAAAGTTAGCATTGCTTAAATTAGCTTGTCTGAGTTGAGCATTAACTCGGCTTTGATTACTTAAATCTGCGCCTTGTAAATTACATCCTTGACAAGAACGAGCACCCCCATCCCGTCTTAAAAAAACAGCCGGATCAGTTGTATTAGATTGAGCAACTGTTGGGGCTACAAAAATAACGGGTGTAAACATGGCTAAAATTGCCAATAATTTATATTTCATGGTTGACTATGTTTGATTTTATAACTTAATTAATAACACATAAAATTCATCATGTCAATTCCTAAGTTAAAAATCACTTGTTTATTGTCTGATTAATTGTTATGTTGATTAATGGACTTAAACCCTTTTTCTAAAATTGCTTAATTTGGATCCAAATTATTCCTTGGCTTATTAACAATAAATGGGGAAAGATCATTGGCGACAAAGTGAGAGTAGAGACTCACTAGCCTTAGCAGGAGAAAATATCTGTGCTACAAACTGACTTGCCTGAATGCCTAGCTCCAAAGCCGCCTGGGGGTTCTCCAGGCAAGTCTTCATACAAGTAGCTAAACCAGAGGCATCCTCGTTGTCAAACAACAAACCCTCAGCCCCCACCATCTCTGGCAATCCACCCATTTTGGAAACAATCGAACAGGTCTCAACACTAGAGGCTTCGAGTACCACATAAGGGGCTGGGTCTTGCCATCTCGACGGCACAACTAGAGCCAATGCTGAACGCAGCGTTTGCAGTACATCAGCATGGGGCAACTGACCCAAGAATTGCACCCGATCTTCCACACCTAGCTCAGAGACGAGTTTCTGGAGAGGCTTAGATTCTGTTCCATCTCCAATGATCAGAACCTGGAAGTCCTGACCCTGAGCTTGGAGGATTTGAGTCGCTTGCAACAGCACATCCACACCTTTATCTCGGCTGAGGCGTCCGACAAACACAAAGCAATAGGGTTGTTTAATATCTTGTAGGGTTTTTGGCGTGATCTGATTGTTAAGTTCTATCGGGTTATATAAGATATGAATTGGCTGTTTAAATGCGTAAGATTCAGCTAAAAAATGACTACAAGCCGTATGGCAATCTGCTAAGTAGGATGTAGCCAGACGGATAAACAATCTTGCCCATTTAACGACTGTATACAGTTTCCATTTCAGGGGAAAATTGGCTTTCGGCAGCGACTGAATTATCTCTGTTTTCAGTCGCTGTTCAAAACTCATGGGCTGATAATCAGTATGAGTAGATTGATAAAACAGATAGTGGTATTTAATAATAATTTTCTTATGGAGAAGTTTGCAAAGTAGCGCAAAGCCCAGATGATTAGAATTCATGTGAACAACGTCTGCCCAAATGATCTGAGATAGCCATTCTATAACTGAATTCTGAGCAGTGGAGATGGTTTTGACTTCGATAGCGTTACTTTCCAGTTCTCTCTGGATAAAGTTGATGTAGGTGAGAACTCCACTGATTTCATTCTCGTAATGTCTGTGTTTAATTAATATCTTCATACTGATTTCCTCAACTTTTTGGTCTACGATTTCTGATTAGATAATTTAGATGCTTAACAGCTTACCATAAGAGTGTCCTTAACAATAAATTAATGGGATTGGGGATCTAAAGCATCCCTTAAACCATCCCCCACAGCATTGATACTCAAAACCGTTAAAAAAATCGCTAACCCTGGAAATAAAGCTAAATAGGGGGCGGTTTCTAAATAATTTTGAGCATCATAAAGCATTCTTCCCCAGGTAGGAACATCGGGAGGAAATCCTAATCCTAAAAAACTCAAGGTGGATTCTGTAATAATCGCAGTTCCCACCGCTAAAGTCGCTGCTACAATTACCGGACTCAAAACATTCGGCAGAATATGTACCCAAATTAATCGCTTAGAAGACGCACCAATAGCTTTAGCTGCGGTAACAAAATCCTGTTCTCTTGTGGTTAGAAAACTCGCCCGAACTAATCGCGCCACCGACATCCAATTTAACCCGCCAACTACTATAATAATTAATAGGAAAATCCCGACTTCTGGCCCGACAATTTGTTTGATAGATTCTCTAAATAAATAGATTACTAATAATAATACAGGTAATTGGGGTAAAGAAATAAATAAATCTGTTAATCGCATTAGCAAACTATCAATAATTCCGCCATAAAATCCGGAGATCGCCCCTACTAATGTTCCTAATAAAATTGCTACCGCCATCGCTGCGACACCAACGGTTAAAGAAACTCGTCCTCCTATTAATAAACGGGCTAATTGATCCTGTCCTAAATCATTAGTTCCAAAAGGATGTTTCCAACTTGGAGGAGAGAGGGAATTAACAAAATCAATTTCTGTCGGAGAAATTCTATAAATCCCAGGGCCAATAATTACAGATAAAATAATTAATCCTAAAATAATTGTTCCTAAAAGGGCGATTTTATCCCGTTTAAATTGTCGCCAAGCGGTCTGAATTAGAGTTCTGGATTGTCGGGTTTTAGGGGCTGTTTCTGAAGGTTTAATTAAAGTCATAGTTAATAATTAATATTGAACTCTAGGATCTAATAATCCATATAAAATATCGGCAAACAAATTAAAAATTACGACTAAAATCGCATAAACCATCGTAATTCCCATAATTACGGGGGTATCACTGCGAAAAATTGAATCAATTAATAACGCCCCAATTCCAGGAATTCTAAACACCTGTTCGGTGACTAATGATCCAGCAAATAAACCAGGAATTTGTAACGCAATTAATGTCACCACCGGAATTAAAGCATTTCTTAAAATATGACCATTAATTACATTCAATTTCGGTAAACCTTTAGCATAAGCTGTGCGAACATAATTTTGATTCAACTGTTCTAAAAAAGCAGAACGAATAAACCGCATTAAAATCGCAGCTTGATAGAATCCTAACACACAAACGGGCATAATAGACTGTTGGATTTGTTGCCAAAATGTTTGTAAATTAGTAACTTCTAAGGTACTATTATAAATGAAAGGAAACCATTTAAGTTGAACACTGAAAATAATAATAAACAGTAACCCGGTAAAAAATGTGGGTAAGGAAAACCCAATAAAGGAAACCGTTGTGATGATTTGATCTAAAATAGAATAGCGTTTTAAAGCTGAAATAATCCCAAAGGGAAAGGCGATTAAAACGGCTAAACCATAAGCCAAGCCCATAATCCAAAGGGTTGTCGGTAAACGTTGTAAAATTAAATCTAAAACTGGGCTACGACTGGTAAAAGAATAGCCTAGATCTCCTTGTAAAAATGCCCAAATCCATTTTAAATACCTGATCGGAATTGGTTGATCTAAACCTAGCGATCGCTTAATATTTTCTCTGACTTCGGGTGTAATTGAAGGATTATTGGCAAATTCTCCCATCGGATTACCTGGGGCTAATGCTAAGATTAAAAACACGACCATACTAATAGCTATTAGGGTGGGAATGGAGGTTAGAATCCGGTTGATTAGGTATCGGGTCATGTTGGGTGATAAAACATTAATCAAATCAAATAAAAGATAGCCCTGAAGGGCTTACTACGAGCTTACTACGGGGTCTTTTTCCAATCTTTGATATTCCAGACGGTTAAATCCCAGGGGGTTAATTCTACACCCGTTAAATTCTGATTGACTCCCTCCACTTCCGCCCGACTTTTTAAGGGAATCACAATATTATTATTAACTAACATATCATTCATTTTAATCCAGATTTGTTTTTGTTTTTCGGGGTTAATTTCAATCGTGGCTAGTTTCCAGAGTCCATCATATTCTGGATGACAATAGCGAGAAAAATTATCCCCAGTCCAATTATTCGCTTTTTGAGGAATTTGATCACAGGTATAGGTTTTTAAATACGCAGTTGGGTCAGGATTCGTATTTCCGGTACTAAATAATTGTAAATCCGCCGCAAATCTTTCTGTGGTATCGGGATTAGCAGGATCACCGGAAAAATACACAGTTGGATCAATACTTTTGAGTTCTACTTTCATTCCTAATTGTTCTAAGGATTGTTTAATCACTTCTTGGGTTTTTTGACGTAATGGATTAACAGAAGTTTGAAAAACTAAGTTCATTTCTACTCCATTTTTATCTCGAATTCCATTATTATTTGTATCTTTCCATCCCGCCTCATCTAATAGTTTTGCGGCTTTTTCTAAATTAAATTGATATGTTGTATTGGGGGAAACAACTTGAGCCGGATTGACCACAAAATTAGAAGTAGGTTGTCCTAAAATTCCATAGAGTTGATTAGCAATAATCTCTCGATTAATTGCTAAACTTAAGGCTTGACGTACTTTAGGATCACTAAAGAAAGGATGGGGGAATTTTAAACTAGATCTCTCTCCATCGGGTGTAGTTTTATTGGGATCAGTTTGATTAATCATAATTCGTTCCATTAAAGCCCCAAAATTAGAAACAACCTTGCCTTTTCCCGCCGATTCCAAGGGTTTTAAAACATTAGATTCCACCTGAAGATTATAGGCATAATCCGCGTCTCCCGTCTGCAAAACAGCCCTAGCTGCTGATGCTGCATCTCCCCCCCCTTTTAATTCTAGGCGGTCAAATCCTAACTGTTTAGCTGCTCGAAAATTGGGGTTAGCTTCATAAATAACTACGTCCCCTGGTTTAAATTCTACAACTCGATAGGGCCCGGTTCCTACAGGTTTTAAATTACCAGGTGCTTGTCGGGAATTTTCCCCATTATAGGCTTCAAAAATATGACGAGGTAAGATCATTCCTTCGGTTCCCACAAACACAGAATACCATCCTGGTGTTACGGATTTAAAGTTAATTTTTATGGTGTGACTATCAATTTTTTCAATATCTTTAATAATCTCATAAGTCCCGGATGTGGTAGTCCCAACTTTGGGATTACTAATAAATTCATAAGTAAAAATTACATCATCTGCTGTAAAAGGTTTACCATCAGACCAGTTAACATTTTTTTTCAGTTTCCAAGTCACGGATTTCCCATCTTTAGCAATTCCTCCATTTTCTAAGGTCGGAATTTCTGCGGCCAAGAAAGGTACTAATTCTAATTGATTATTAAAACTGGCTAAGGGTTCTAAACTAATCCGACTGGCTTCGGAATCTTTGAACCCGGTTGATAAATGGGGATTCAGAATTGTTGGCGCTTGCCAATATAATAATTTTAGGGTTTTTTCTGCGGGTTGCTGATTAGAATTAGTTAGGTTTGTTGACGTAGAATTTGGGGAAGACCCACAGGAAGTTAGGGTTAAACTAATCAGAGAAATTAACAGAGAAAATTTATAAAAATTCATAGAAATTGTAGAAAAGGGCGATCGCATTCTGTACTGAGTGTGTTTCATTACCGTAGTGAGGCATTTATGCCTCCATTCTCGAATTTCGTTAATTCTATTACCGTAGTGAGGCATTTATGCCTCTATTACCCAATTCCGTTAATTTTATTACAAAATTTTACAAAAACACCGTTTATACTTGACAAAAGCACAATATTTTGTACTGTGAGGACTACATTATGGGTCTGATCCACCAAGTTGAAGTTCGCAGACTCAACTCAATGAAGTCTGGAATGGTTGAATTTTTTACCCCCCAAACTAGCGATGAAACGATAATAGTACAGGTCGAGGCGGGCGCGGTAGAGAAGTTATTTGTCCATCGTTTTCAAACCGATCAATTATTAGTTGTCCGGGGTCAATTTGTCCTGGTAATTTTACAAAATCGTCAATATCGTTATATTCCCCTAAGTGATCGGGTTCCAACAGTTGTTAAAATTCCCCCAGGAGTTCCTCACGGTGCAGTTAATCTGGGCATAGAAGACTGTTTAATGGTGAATGCAGTATTGCGACATGGAGAACCTCACGAACGAGATTATCGCCCCTTAAAACCACCTTTTCCCTACAATTTAGTCGCTATAAAACAGGCGTTAGAAAGTTTAGATTATCCCCTGACAGCTTAATTTTAAAATCATCTAATATCAATATAGGATACCAAATTGCTGTATCCTATATTAATATTAGTGATCGCAATTATTTAAAACCTTGGCAATCTTAAAAATCAAAGTCAAACCCAATTCTAAACAGCAATCTTTCCATGAAGAAATTGATGGCAGTTTTACAGTTAATCTCAAATCTCCCCCGGTGGAAGGAAAAGCTAATCAAGAATTAATTAAATTTTTAGCCAAACACTTAGGAGTTCCCAAATCCCAAATTACGATTAAATCGGGTTTATCCTCCCGCCATAAATTTGTAGAAGTTCCTGACCTTAATTCCTAGTATAATAGGGGAGTAGGCGTCATTAATTTCAGTGTTTTTGCCAATGGATGCGTTTCAACCCACCCCACCAGATTGGACAACCGATGCAATTCACGCTTCTGAATTTTGCTGTCCTCAATGTTCTGCTAGTAGTTTAGAAGCCCAACAGGTTTGGATTAACCGTCGTTCTCCAGTTTACAGCGAAAATAACCATCGCAAATGGCAGGAATTTTATGCCTGTCAATGTGGCTGTGTTTGGTGGGCTTGGAGTGGCGATCGCCCCCCATCTAATTTGCTTCCTCAACCCGAAGATTCTGATATTTTTTGATCCTCTCATGCCCAAGTTAGAGGGGGCTTTAGGTTAGTATAATTATTGGTTGTTGACGTTAACAAAGAGGAGATTGTGCAATGGAAAAGCTAACTCATTATCAAGGTGTAATTAAACAAATCTTAGTTGAATATGAAAGAATATCATCACAAGTCCCCGATCCTGATATAGATGAGGTGTTAATGTTTGATGACGAAAGAAGTCAATATCTTTGGTTCAATATTGGCTGGAAAAATAATAAACGAGTTCAATCAATTTCTGTTTATGTTCGTATTAAAAACGAAAAGATTTATATTGAGGAAGATTGGACAGAGGCAGGAATTGCGACTGAATTATTAAATGAAGGTGTACCAAAAGAAGATATTGTTTTAGCATTTCATGATCCAGAAAGTCGTAAATTTACTGAATTTGCGATCGCTTAATTATATATGTTCAGGTACTAACTCCAACTCTGCAATTTTTCTAACAGAAGGAATATTATTGCTACTAAATTCGTGATACAAGTCTAATATCGCTGATCTATAGGGGAGTTTAGGGTGTGCTCGCTGCGATGGAGCACCTATATTTTTAATAATTTTATCACCCCAAGCCATTAAAATAAAACCAGTGATTTCACCAAATCAGAGGGGATTGATAGACTCATGTACATGAATGATTATCTCAAAGACAAACAAGCAGAATTTATTCATCGCCTTAAAACTGGATTAAGCAGTTTACTCTGTTATCAAAGACAGGGAATCTATGGAGAGATTAAAACCATTTCTGGTCAAGACTTAAACCCCATCCGTCAACACGCTTGGGATCTGGTTAGAAAATATAGCAAAGCTGACCCCCAGGTTGTTTTCAGGAATACGATGATGGGAAAATTGGGAGAAGAAATAGTTAAGAAATACTTAGGGGATTTTGTCAGTAATATTAACTATGAAATTATCCCCGAAAGTGGCGATGGTCGAATTGATCTCCGTATTAGTACGGATGATTCTATCGGAATTCAAGTTAAAACTCGCTATAGTTTCCCAACTTCAGCCCAATGGTGGGTAAGTTGGGAAGAAATTACTAAAAATCAAGCCATTGTTTGTATATTAATTTATTCCGATTCTCAGACTATTATTAAATTTGATGAGTTTAAATCCGAATATTCCGCAATTATTGCCGGGTTTCTACCCGCCAGTTTACTTCAGAAACGCATAGAACAAAAAGAAATCGGTTTAGAATATCATCAGAATAAAAGTATTGTTAAATTGAATATTAGTGACTTACATTATGGCGATGGTCTGAGAAATTTCTTAAAAGGATTAACTAATAATCCTGAATTTTACCTAGAATCAGGCTTAAATTGTGCCGAACAACAGAAAGATTATACCTCAGCGATTAAAAACTATACCAAAGCACTAAAACTGCAACCAACTTATGCAGACGCCTATCGCTATCGCGGCTTGGCTTATTTTCAATTAGGCAAAAACACCGAAGCAATTGATAATTTATTAGATGCTTCCGATTTATATTCAAAACAAGGCAATATTAACGCAGTTCAAAATATTAATTTAATCATTAGAGATGCTCAAAAACTTAATCAAGTTCTCCCTTTCTTGCCAAAATGGAATTGTACTCAAACCATAAAAGCCCATTCTGCTCATATTTTTTGCTGTAATATCAGTGCAAATGGTCAAATTTTAGTTACCGGAAGTAAAGATAAAACCGTTAAGGTTTTAAATCCCCAAACTGGAGAAATATTACATAGTTTTACAGGACATCGAGATTATATTTATGCCGTTGCTATTAGTCCGAATAATTCCTTAATTGCTAGTGGTAGTTGTGATAATACCATAAAACTCTGGAATTTGAAAACCGGAGAATTAATTAAAACTATTACAATTCATTCCCATTATATTACCAGTTTAAAATTCACTCCCGATGGCGAAAACTTAATTAGTGGTAGTTGGGATCATACCGTACAGTTATGGAAAGTCGCAACCGGAGAAAACCTGAGAACTCTTTATAGACATTCTGGCGAAGTTGATTGTGTTGATATGACTTCCAATTGGGATTTTATTGTTAGTGGCGGCCGGGATAAACGAGTTATTATTTGGGACTTGAGAAATATGAAAATTTGCCGAACTTTAATTCAACGATTTTATATTAGATCCTTAGCAATTAGTCACGATAATCAATTCATTGTCACCAGTAGCGATGATGGTAAAATCTTTATTTGGAATCTGCAAAAAGGTCAACTCCTCCGCACCTTAAATCATCATAAAAATTGGATTTATACCGTTGCCATTAGCCCCGACGGTAATATAATAGCTAGTTGTAGTGCTGATCAAACCATTAATATATGGAATTTACACACCGGAGAATTAATTGATAGTTTAAACCCTCAAGGCGGTGCAATTTATTCAGTTACATTTATTACCCCAGATGGTCATACTCTCGCTAGTAGTCATGGAGATGGCACAATTAAAATTTGGCAACAAAAGTAGTAAGCCCTTCAGGGC
>DMPJ01000406.1:2610-3881 GCA_003456035.1 Planktothrix sp. UBA8402 | reverse complement strand
CCCTGAAGGGCTTACTACGAAGTAGAGGTTTATTCTTGATTCATTTGAGCATCTTTAACGGCGGCAAAAAATAGAAATATGCCTAACGGAATACTCAAGGCTAAAATTACACTGGTGGTTAAACTTCCCAGTTCTGGATTTCCTGAAGAAAGTTCAAATACTGAAGCCACAGCCGCGATCGCAGCCACACAAGAACCTAATAACAAAACCATACTTTTTGGAGTACCAACCATGTTTAATTATCCTATATTATTTAACAGATTTAACAGCTTTGGGTGAGAATTTATGTTTGGCTAATTCTTCATTTAAAGCCCATTTATTCTCAACTCTATCCACAAATAAAACCCCATGCAAATGATCCATTTCATGTTGAATAGCACGACCTAATAATTCCGTCGCTTTCAGAGTGCGCGGTCTGCCATTTTCATCTTTAAAAGACACTTCCACCACGTCCGGGCGAGTTACATCCATATAAACCCCCGGAATACTCAGACATCCCTCTTGAGAGGGTGAAATTTCCGCACTGGATTTAATAATAGTAGGATTGATCAAAATTAAAGGCGGGTTAGCGGCGTTATCGGGTTCGCAGTCGATGACAATTACCTGTTTATTCACGGCGACTTGGGGCGCTGCTAAACCAATACCATCGGCACTGTACATCGTTTGTAACATCTCCCGTACCAGTTGGCGAATTTCATCATCAATTCGGGCAACTCGTTTCGCTGGTGTTCTCAAGACGCGATCGCCTAAATAGTGAATCTCCAAGGGAGGTTTTTCTAACTTTTTCTTTTCAACTAAAACTTGTGAGGTCATAGCAGGGTTACTCTTAACTTCTGAAACAATATTATTCTACTTATATCTTAATGGATTTTAACAATTAATACCTTCTCTGGTTCAGGTGTTAACCAACTATCAACCCCGATTAACTTGACATTTGATATTTTTTGTGGTATAGCAAGTTAATAATAATTAGAATTATCGCTCACCACCAAAACCCATGACTGTTGAAATCAAAGTTTCTTCTATCGTTTGTCAAGCCTGTGCTAATACTGTTACTAAGGCGATTAAATCTTTGGATGCTGAAGCTGATATTAAAATTAATTTAGAGACAAAAATAGTCAATATTAACGGTACACCCTCAGAAACCGCAATTAAAGAAGCGATCGCCGCCGTTGGTCATACCGTAGACTAGGGAATTTTGGCTCTTGATTGGTCATAAGTAGTAAGCCCTTCAGGGCTTTCTTCCCTAGACTTAGCCGCAAAACCTAACA
>DMPJ01000406.1:0-2540 GCA_003456035.1 Planktothrix sp. UBA8402 | reverse complement strand
AGCCCTGAAGGGCTTACTACTTTGCCTAATATTAGTTACCCTAGACTCAGGAGCAAAATAGTTACATTTCCGTCATAGATTTTTATGACTCAGGAATTTCATATTTCCGTTACCCCGGTTGGGGAAAATGAATATTTGGTGCGAACCGAAAAAGTCGCATCCGGTGTCCCTTTAGCCGAAGAACAAGTTAAATGGCCTGTGGACGAATGGTTGGCCCAGGCTCGTCAATTGATGAATGATCCCCTGTTAGGTCTATTAGAAGGCCAAACAGTTCGTCGTTCTCGTGGTTTTGGCCAAACAATCGAAACTCAATCCACCAGTGATCCGCCTCTATTAAGTTTGGTAGAATTGGGTCAACAGATTTATCATGGCTTATTTCAAGGAACTTTACATGATAGTTGGACTTGCGCCCAAGCGATCGCCCAAAATCGTCAAGAATTATTACAATTACGGTTAGGCGTAAAAGGCAAACGGTTATCGAGTTTACCTTGGGAAGTATTACACGCCGGAGATCGTCCCATAGCGACGGGAACAGATGTGGTTTTTTCTCGTTACCAACCGGGGATGAATTCTATTCTTCAAACTCAAGTTAAAAAACCACATCAACCCTTAAAAATTTTAATTGCTATTGCCGCACCCACCGACCAAGAAACGCTACAATTAAAGCGGGAAGTGTTGCATTTACAAGAAGAATTGCGACGGGAAAATAGACGGAGTAACGGCAATTTTGTGCCACCCACAACCCCCGATATTCAACTAACTATTTTAGAACAACCCGACCGAGAACAACTCACCCAAGCTTTAGAACAAGGAGAATATCAAGTATTTCATTATGCCGGACATAGTAATTTAGGTGTATCTGGGGGAGAATTATATTTAGTTAGTCGTAGAACCGGGTTAACAGAAACTCTAAATGGCGATGATTTAGCCGGATTATTAGTTAATAATGGTGTACAAATGGTGGTGTTAAATTCCTGTCGGGGAGCTTATGGAAATATACCAAATGTTAGCGATGAAAATGCCCAATTAAATCTAGCTGAATATGCCGTTAAGCGCGGGATTCCAGGGGTGTTAGCGATGGCGGAACGCATTCCCGATGATGTGGCACTGACCTTAACGCGATTATTATATAGAAATCTAAATCAGTGTTATCCGATTGATTTAAGTTTAAGTCGAGCCAGACAAGGATTAATTTCTGCTTATGGTTCCGATCAATTATATTGGGCATTGCCAATTTTATATTTACATCGACAATTTGATGGATATTTAACCGCGAGTCACGCCAATAATTCGATTCTCGAAGAACAGGAATTTTTACCTTTATCTTCTGCTTCAGCAGAACAAGATTTGAAGCCAAAATCTACTACTAAAACTCTATCATTATCAGAATTGGATAGTATGAATGATGATAATATTGAAGATCTATTAGATGATATTGTTTGTGAAGATAATTTAGATAATGATTCAGATGGTCTTGACTTTATTGGAGATTTTCTCAATAAATCAAAGGTTGAAAATCCTCCCACAAAAACCGAATCAATATCAAATTTAGCATCAGAAAAAATACCTTTTTTATCCTTAAATTCAGCACCAAAACCTATTACAAATAAGTCTTTAAACTCTGATTCTAAAACCTTTTTATCGGGTTTAAGTGCGGTTAATTTATTTAAGGGAAAACGATTATTCTGGGTTTTGCCATTTTTGCTCATTCCCCTGGGTTTTGGGGCTTTGTGGTGGCAAAATATGGCTTTACAATCGAAAAAATTAGCCAGTGATAGACAAACTCCTTCAGTTACTATTAACTCAAATCAACCTCAAGCTACGGATTTAAAAACAGCAAATACTGATTATGTTTTAGGAATTGCCGTTGAACAATTTTATCAGAGAAATCTATTAGCCGCAGAAGAAGCAACGACGGAATTATTAGATAGAGGAGCATTACAAAAAGCTAAAGCCGCCCTAGCTGCGGTACAGTTTCAAGATTTGAATGATCCTATGGTTAATTTTCTTCATGGTCGGTTAGCTTGGCAATCTATTCAAAGGGGAAGTACGGAATATAAAATTGATGACGTGCGACGACATTGGGCAAAAGCAGTTCAACAAAATCCTAAATCTATGAAGTATAAAAACGCCTTGGGTTTTGCTTATTATACCGAAGGAAAGTTAGAAAATGCCTATCAAGTTTGGATGCAAGTTTTAGAAGTTGAGGAACCTACTTTATCAGGGAAAATTATACCCGGAACTGCTAATAATATCCAGTCTCAAGTTCAACAACAAGATAAGTTAACTGCTTATGCTGGAATTGGATTAGTTTGGTGGAGATTTGCTCAAACTTTGCCTAGTAAGGAAAAAGAGTTTATGTTGAGTAAAGCGGTTAAATTTAGTAAGNNTAGTAATAAAGTGATGAGTGAAGCACCTACTAAATTTGAACCTAATGAATTATCTCAAAATTGGATGTGGTCTAAGGAGTTAATTCGAGATTGGCAATTATTACAAGAAGAAAAATAAAAAATAGGGATCGCGGATTTAAGAGGATTACG
>DMPJ01000225.1 GCA_003456035.1 Planktothrix sp. UBA8402 | reverse complement strand
TAATAACGCTTTAGAAACAGAATCCAGGGTTTTTTGCTGTTCTAAAATGTCATTAATTGTATTGAAAATTATAAATTTATGCCCTGGAAACCGTTGTTCTAAAAGTTTTTTTGCTTGTTTTTCTAAAGCATCTAAATCTTCTATTTTATAGGGACGTAATGACATAGTTCTAATGTTTTTTTTGCCTGTGATTGCACTATAAATTGCCATCGGAATATAAACAATCCCAGTGGGTTCTTCTGCCTCATCATATTTATTGTCGATAATCCCAATTACAGTATAAGGTCTAAGATTTAGATAAATATTTTGTCCTAAAGGATTTATACTTTCAAAGAGTTTATTTGCTAAAAATTGATCAATAATAATTACAGGTTGATAGGTTTCAAAATCACTGGAGGTAAAAGAACGTCCGGCTACTAATTTTACTCCTGATGTGTTTAAAAAAGCGATTGTTGTAGCCATAGCAGACGGGTTAGCTTGGTTATCTTGAAAAATAACCTCTTGGTTTCCCATCCAATTTATGCCGCTAATAGATTGTAAACCTTTTAACTGTTGTTTTAAGATTTTTATATCTTCTAAACTCAGTTGTGCTGAGTCTTTTGTCATCTGGTTTCTGATTGGGAATATGCGGATTTGTGGTGCATCTCGTTCAGCTAATTGCTGCTTAATGACTGCTCGGCTAATATTTCCCACTTGCAAGGTTGCACTCACCGCAAACACTCCCATAAATACCCCAATTCCTGATAGAAAAGAACGGACGGGATTACCCAATAAGGAACTACAACTTAATTTAATTAAACTCCGAATTGAAAGACTCATAATGCTTTATTTTCAATTGTTCTCTACTCTCCTCTTAACGCTTTTACAGGGTCAAGTTTACTGGCGCGCAAAGCTGGGAAAAATCCGGCTCCCACTCCTACTAATATAGCTGAACTTAGGGCAAGTGCAGCCGTTTTATTGTTAAATTGATAGGGTAACTTAAATTGTTTAGCTACCAAAATTGTAGCACCATGAACAGTTATAATAGCAATTGTTCCGCCAATTAAACTTAAAATAGCTGCTTCTAAAATAAATTGTAACATAATATCTAATTGGGTCGCACCTACAGCCCGCCGTAGTCCGATTTCTGGGGTACGTTCTATCACCGAGGCAATGGTAATATTAGCAATACCAACTCCTCCTACAATTAAAGAAATTGCACCTACCACTAATAACGCTTTAGACACAGAATCTAAGGTTTTTTGCCGTTCTAAAATGTCCTCAGATGTCTTCCAAGGATAAATTTTATACCCAGAAAACCGTTTTTCTAATATTTTTTTAGCCTGTTCACTCATCGGGTCTAAATTTTCAATTTTAGAGGGACGTAAGAGCAAACTATCAATGCCTTTTCGTCCTGTAACTGCACTATGAATAGCCATCGGAACATAAACAAACCCTTTTGGTTCTTGCCCGCTCCATAGAGGTTTAGTTACAACAATCCCAACCACCACATAAGGTCTAAAATCAATATAAATAGTTTTTCCTAAAGGATCTATACTTTCAAAGAGTTTATCTGCTAAAAACTGATCAATAATAACTACGGGTTGATAGTTTTCAAAATCACTGGAATTAAAAGGTCGTCCAACAATTAATTTACGTCCTGATGTGTTTAAAAAATCGACGGTCATAGCCTGTAAATAGGGATCGGCTTTCTGATTCTGAAAAAAAGCTACCGACCCGTATATCCAACTGCCACCACTAATAGATTTTAACCCTTTTAACTGTTTTTTTAGGATTATGATATCGTCTAAACTTAGTTCTGCCGACTGTTTTGTAATCGAGTTCCAGGGTGAATCTATACCAACTTGTGGTGCATCTCTTTCAGCCAATTGTTGCTTAATGACCGCAGTGCTAATATTTTTAACTTGCAAGGTTGCACTAACAGCAGCTACTCCCATAAATACCCCAATTCCCGATAGAAAAGAACGGACGGGATTACCTAATAAGGAACTACAACTTAATCTAATTAAACTTAGAATAGAAAGACCCATAATGTTGTTTATTAAACCTCATAATTATCGTTTATAGGTTATTCTTAGAAATGGTGTTCAGGATTGCTGATTGCCTAAATCAGTTATCAGTTTTAGGGGTGGGTTCATCTGTGATTGAGGTAATTAATAATGATGTAAGAGAGCCCTGAAGGGCTCACTACGATTGATTTTAATTAGATATCAACTCATTCAATTTATCTTGAACTTTCTGAATATCTTGCCACATTAACCATTTCGGAGATCCCGGTTCCTTGGCAGGATTTCTTAATAAATAAGCCGGGTGAAAAATGGGCATACATAATCGTCCTTCCCACTCCATCCATTCACCCCTAATTTTACTAATTCCCCGTTTATCTCCCAAAAGAGATTTAACAGCAGTTGCTCCAGTTAATAAAATAATTTTAGGATTAACCAGACGAATTTGTTCTAATAAATAGGGTTTACAGGCTTCGATTTCTTGAGGTGTTGGGGTGCGATTATTCGGAGGACGGCAGCGAATGGCATTAGAAATATAAACCTCTTTATCCGTAGTCAAACCAACGGATTCTAAAATTTTTTCTAATAGTTGTCCCGACCTGCCGACAAAGGGTAAACCCTGTTCATCTTCATTTTGACCGGGTGCTTCTCCGATGATCATAATTGGCGCTTGAATATTACCTCGACCTATGACAGCATGGGTGCGATTTTGCCCTAATTCACAACGATAACAATGATTACAATGGTTGGCAATTTCTTCTAATGTGTGATAAGTTCCTAAAGGGATCGCAATTTTAGCATCAGTAGGAATTAAATTCTGATTAAAATTAGATGCAGGCGGGGAAGGTTCGGAATTTTTAAAATCGAATAAACTCAGTTGTTCGTGATCAGACATATATAGCAGTCCTATTTGATTGGTGTCCAAAATTTATGATTAATAGGGAATAGGGAATGGGCAATAGGCAATAGAGTTAATACTTTTGACTATTCTATTAGATTTATGAGCAGTGCGAGCGTCCTCGCTCGCTAATAAAAACCTAACTAATTAATCAGTGCTAAACTGTTAAGCATTTAAACAATATAATATGAAATCCAATTATAAATGTTACAGATGATTCCCCCTAACCCCTCTGTAGAGACGTTGCATGCAACGTCTCTACAGAGGGGAATTTGTAGCAAACATTTAGGAATGAGGAGGCTCTGACTCTAAGTTGCAACTCTCAACGGGAAAGGTCATCATAGAGATGATGCGAATGCCGGGGTGAGCAGATTATGTTATTCACACCAATATTTAGAGATCGGACTCAAGCGGGTGAGGAACTAGCAAAAGAGATTTTGTTAAGGATCAGTTTGGAACACCCTGATCAAAACGGGAGAATAGTTGTTTATGCCCTACCGCGTGGGGGTGTACCCGTTGCTGTCCCCATTGCCAAACGTTTGCAGTCACCTTTGAGTGTAATTGTGGCCAAAAAAATTACCCTCCCCGATAACCCAGAATTGGCCCTGGGTGCGGTCACTTCCGATGGCCATGTTTTATGGTCTAAACGCAAACCCCTAGATCCTCATCTTCAACAGACAATGTTAGAACAGGCTCAAACGAAGGCACAGCAAGGGTGGGAACTTTTATCTCCTGCCTGTCCCGATGTCAACCCTCAAGGGGCCTTAGCGCTAATTGTAGATGATGGAATTGCTACCGGAATGACTATGGCTGTGGCTGCGAAGGCGTTAAAAGTTGATCACCCGGTTGCGATTTGGATTTGTGTCCCCGTTGCGCCCCTGGAATTAATTCCCTATCTACAGCAATTGTGCGATCGGGTTATTGTATTAGAAACTCCCCATCCCTTTTTTAATGTCAGTCGTTTTTATCAAGAATTCGATCAAGTTGAGACAGAAACAGCATTATCATATTTACAACAACAAATCTGGGTACAATAAATATTGATTCACAGTTGAGCATTTTTGGTATGAGACGTTGGCATTTTTGGTGGCAAACCTTAGTTTTATCAACCCAATATAACCCACCTCAGTTTGTTGAGGCACTGATGTTAATGTTAGGATTTTTTTTACTATTAATTTGGATTTGGAATGAACAATGGCCTTATTTAGTTTTATCCATGAGTTATGTGGCTGGATCATCCACTTCCATGTTAATTCGGGAAGCGATGATTCCTTCCCCAACTCTACAACTCACCCAAAAAATGGCAATATTATTATTAATTGTCAGTATTTACATGATCATAGATTTAATTTGGTGAACTAAGGAGCCTGAATTTGATCTAAAATTAAACGGTTTTCCATCGGAATTAAACTTAAAATCGAGAGCTTAAACAATGACAAGAATTTTTTTATCCGCAGGTCATGGAGGATTTGAAAATGGTGCAAGAGACCCTGGTATTATTGCCGGAGGGACAACCGAAGCACAGGAAATAATTCGGATTCGGGATTTAGTTGTCAGTGAATTGCGTTCTAGGGATTTACAAGTTATTACTGTTCCCGATGATCTGAGTCAAACTCAAACAATTGATTGGATTAATACCCATTCTCGGTTAGGAGATATGGCTTTAGAATTGCAAACGGGAGGCTCATCAAACCCTCTAATTAGGGGTGCTACAGCCTTTTATATTGCTGGTAATCAAGCCCGCAAAAAAGATGCCGAATCCCTATTATTATCTCTGTTACAACAAGTTCCTCAACTTCCGAATCGCGGGGCAAAACCCGACACAGAAACCGGGTTAGGAAGTTTAATTTTTTGCCGTTGGATTGCAATTCCTTCTATCTATATTGAATTGGGATTTTTAACAAATCCGACCGATAGAGCTTTAATTCAAAACCGACGTCAAGATATTGCTATTGGTATTGCCAATGGGATCACAACTTGGTTTGAAAATAGTTCAACAACTCCGATTCCAACCGTCCCCCCTGGTACACCTGTTTATGGTTCTATTGGGATTAATATTAATGGCCGTCGCTATGGAGAAAATGGAATTTTGGTTAATGGAAATTCCTATATTCCCATTGATTTAGTTGATAAATTAGGATTAAATTTATCTCAAATTTCCTCCAGAGTTAGAAGAATTAGGTATAATAATATTGTTTATATTCGTTCTGTTGATTTCAAGAACTTTGGTATTTCTGTTGGTTGGGATAATCCGAATCGAAGTGTTATCTTGCGTTCTAATATTCGTCCCTATAATGGTCAAATTGATCAGATTATGGGCAATGGTTTAACCACAGAAGTTCAATTAATTATGTTTATCAAAACCCAGGATTCTAATACTATCAATACCGTTCCTCAAATTGCTAAATATTATCGAGAAGAATCTGCTATTGAAGGAGTTAATCATGATATTGCTTTCTGTCAAATGTGTTTAGAAACCAACTTTTTACAATTTGGTGGAATTCTCAAACTTGAACAAAACAATTTCGGAGGTTTAGGAAGTTTGGGTGGAGCTTCTGAAATTGCCTCTTTTCCTACTATTGAAATCGGAGTTAGAGCCCATATTCAACATCTAAAAGCCTACGCAAGTTATGAACCTTTAGTCCAGGATATTGTTGATCCTCGGTTTGAATTTGTCACCAGAGGAATAGCTCCTTTTGTAGAACAATTAAGCGGAAGATGGTCAGATGATTCCACCTACGGCGAGCAAATTTTAGCCTTACTTAGAAGACTTTATGAAATTTAAGGATTATTATAATTGGATCAGATAAAATAGGATTTTATGGAGGTTAAAATGATGACAATGCTCAATATTTCTTTACCCGTGTTTCCCAATCTGGGATAAGATATATTGATGATCAATTATTCCCATTTCGCTTGAACATAATTCGCCAAAATTATGTTGTCTTTTGTCAGTAAAATATTCCCATTTACCGCTGCATGAGCAACAATAAGACGATCAAATGGGTCACGAGTCCAATCTAATCCCAGACTATAACCAATCACTTTATTAAAATCTTGCTCACAAATCCTCAAACCAATGATATCGCCCAAATCAGCAATAATGGGATCCGGCTGTTCTGAAATTCGTCCAATTTCGTAGAGATATTTCAACTCCAAACGTACCATCGGTGAAATGTAGAGATCATGAGTATTAATCAAAGACTTCGCTAAATCACTCAATTTGTCCGTTAATCCTGCATACAGCCAAACTACAACATGAGTATCAAGGTAGATCAAGATTGACCTCCTGCTCCCAATTGAGATCGATCAGATCGTCCGGTTCTCCTAAAATAAAATGAGAACGATATACTAAATTCTGTAACTTTTCTAACTTTTCTACTGGGACAATGCGGAGACGTTTCCCCCCCCGATCAATTTCCAGAGGTATCCCTGTTCTTAAAATCTCGTCGAGCAAATTCTCAAGATTACCTCGTAATTCCTTTGGTGTAACACTTTTCATTTTTTTCTCCTCAGCAATGTCCGCCCAATAAATGGAGATAGTGAGGGTGCGTGTTTGTCCCCAGATATCCCATCCGAACTGAATAATTTTTTCACCTTCGAGCCCACAAGAATTCCCTTGAGTATAGCACTTGAAGCTTATGTTATATTAGAACCTGGATTCTCCCATTCTCCTGTACGGGACAGCCTATACATTGTCCTAGTTGCTATACTATCAAGAGTTAATAGTCAACCAATTACGCCTCTTTTACAAATCTAATAATTTCTCTAACATGATTGAGAAATTGTCCATCGGTTGTCAATTGCGCGATCGCATTTTTTGCCTCTTTTTCTAAACGATCATGTTCCGATAAATTACTAGCTTTTAATGTTTCTAAATCCGCCGTTAACCGGGTGAAATCTTGACGATTAGCTTGCCATCTTTGTTCCTGTTGAGAAGCCCAAGAATCAGCATATTTCAGGTTTAATTGGCTTTGTAATTCTTTCAAGGTTAATTCCACCGTTTCAAAGCGATTTCGCAGTTCTACAACATCCTCACGGGGGTAAGAAATTTGACGTCTAACCATTGCTAATCGTGCGGATAAATATTGGTAAGCCCGCACCGATGGCCGTAAAATAGTTAATAATAAAGCCGCCCCCGAACCCAAATAACCTACTAGACTAATTCCCGACCAAGCTAACCCATAAAGTCCCAGAGTAGATAACAAATGTAAACCCAAAGCCACCCCAAGGGAACGTCGGGCTAAATTAGTCACATATTCCACCTGTTTCTGTTCAACCGGAATCCCTTTTTTTTTCGATTCTTCGGCTTCAGCTAAAACTTCTTTAGCTTCAAAATGAATATTCCAAGGAACAGTTACAATTAATAATAACCACCAAAAAACTGCACAAGCAATTACCCAATCGACAAAGGTTCCCGCCGGAATTTGTAACCATTGTAACACACTAAACATGATTAACAAAACAATTGTTAATCCCAAACCAAAATTACCATAACCAAACTGTATTCTCATGTCGATAAAATCCTACTCAATTAGTAGGGTGCGTAAGCGTTTCGCGCACGCACCACCATCCCTGTGTTCCCCGATTATGGAAAAAAATAGTAATATTACTATAGCCAATGTGACACTTCTTAAAGTTTCACACCCTTAAATTAGGATAAAATCAGATTTGAACCTGAATTTTTATAAAATTTATCAATGATCAACCCAACTGGAAAAGTTTATTTAATCGGGGCTGGGTTAGGAGAGATTGCCTATCTTACCCTACAAGCCCAACAATTACTTTCTAAAGCAGAAGTAATAATTTATGATGCTTTAGTAGATAACTCTATTTTAACATTAGTTCCCACAAATTGTTTAAAATTAGACGTAGGAAAACGAGGCGGAAAACCCAGCACTCTCCAGACAGAAATCAATCAATTATTGGTTAAATATTGCCAAGAAGGAAAACAAGTTATCCGTTTAAAAGGAGGCGATCCTTTTATTTTTGGACGCACAACTTCCGAAATTCAAGCCTTAATTGAATCAAAATGTAAATTTCAAGTTATCCCCGGACTTTCTTCAGCTTTGGCGGCTCCAACTCTTGCCCATATTCCCCTAACTGACCCGGTGATGAGTCGTTGTTTTGCCGTTATGACCGCCCATGATTTAGAAGCATTAGATTGGCAAATTGTTGCCCAGATTGAAACCCTAGTAATTTTAATGGGAGGACGCAATTTAGCCGAAATTGTCCATCAATTGTTACGCCATGAACGACTTCCTCAAACCCCGATTGCGATTATTAAATCTGGGGGTTGTCCTCAACAAAAAGTTTGGGTTGGTACATTAAATGATATTATAGAAATAACAGCGAATCAATCCTTATCTCCCTGTGTGATTGTGGTGGGTGAAGTCGTGCGTTTGCGGGATTTTATCGACCCGGATCAATACTCTTGGCAACAGGATCAACCACCCAAAAATTCTATTTTAAATCAGCATATTATGAGCCAACCACTATTAGGTAAAACCATATTAGTTACTCGCTCCGCAGAACAATCTAGTCTCCAAAGTGAATTATTAAAAGAGCAAGGAGCAACAATTATTGAAATGCCCGCTTTAGTGATTACACCTCCGTCGAGTTGGGAAAGTTTAGATCAAGCCATTGTACAATTAGAAAATAGTTTTGATTGGTTGATTTTGACTTCTTCTAACGGAGTGGAACACTTTTTTAATCGATTAATTGCTCTCGGAAAAGATACCCGCAGTTTAAGTCAAATTAAAATCGCCGTAGTCGGTAAAAAAACTGCTGCTAGTTTGCAAGAACGTTGTTTAAAACCTGATTTTATTCCGCCGGATTTTATTGCTGATTCTATAGTAGAACATTTTCCAGAATCCTTAGCAGGAAAAAGAATTTTATTCCCCCGAGTTGAAACCGGAGGACGGGAAATTTTAGTACAGGAATTAACTGCAAAAGGAGCAATTATAACAGAAGTTGCTGCCTATGAATCCGGTTGTCCTGAGAGGATTTTGCCTGAAGTTTTAGAAGCTTTACAAACTCAAAAAATTGATATAATTACTTTTGCTAGTTCTAAAACTGTTAAAAATTTCGATCAATTAATTAAAACCCTACCCAAAGAATCTTTACTTACTAATTATTTAGACGGGATTTGTATTGCTTCTATTGGCCCCCAAACCTCTAAAAGTTGTATCAATTTATTAGGACGAGTAGATATTGAACCTCAAGAATATACCCTAGAAGGATTAACCCAAGCAATTATTAATCAGTATGTGAAGTAGGTATTCCTGCCTGCTAATTCCCGGCTTAAATGACTTTAAAAAGGAGGTAATTATGGACATTAGCTCATGTAATCCTATCAATTCTCAAGTTTTGCGATTGTTTATTAATGCTGATATTGTTGCTAGAGACAAAAACGGCAACCCTGTCTTACTGGTTGATATTAGAACCAGCACAAAAGACCCCCAAATCAATACTCAAATTACAGATTTATTAGCACAAGCGCATGGTAATATTCCATTTGGAATGTTAGCTGATATCGAAAAAATTAGTATTTTTAAATGGGGAACTGAGCATTGGCTGGAGCCTATTTGTGTATTGACCACAGCCGATGCTTTAAGCAATTATGAACCCGAATTTAGAAAAAAAAGGATATTTTATGACTATTTTGTAAGTCTCATGGAAGCTTGGTTAAGCGATTTAGCTTATCAATGGCAATCTTCTCATCCTCCATTTTTAGAAGAAATCAAAAAAATCGGTTTGCTAGAGAAACTGGATCATGGAATGAACGAGCAAGAAGTTGATGTAGTAGAGGTCAAGATTTCATGATTCTCTATGTTGAAACTAAGTTGATTATGGCAATTGCTAAAGGTCAGGACAAAGAAGCCGAAGAAATGCTAAAATATCCGCCGACGGGAGTGGATTTAATCATGCCCAGTTTATGTTATATGGAAGCGATTATTGCTTTAGAAAATGAGCGCAAACAACGAACTATATTTCTGAATCATCTGGATATACAGATTAACGAAGAAAGCCGAAATTTGGTACAACATCCTAGTTTATTATTAACAAAATTACGGGAAGCTAAATTGTCTTATGAGAAATCNNAACGAGCAAGAAGTTGATGTAGTAGAGGTCAATCTTTCATGATTCTCTTAATTTAGTTTGCAATTGCCATCAATTAAATTTGATTGAACTTAGAAAAGATAGTATTGTTAAAACGTTTAATCAGCCCATCTTTAAAAAAGATAAACAGCTTCGTGATAATTTGATTTTACAATGTATTCTTGATCATGCCCAACAATATCCCAGTCTTCAAAAAGCATTATTAACAAATAATTCTAAAGAGTTTGGCAAGCAAGATATCACAGAAATTTTACAGGAGGCTGGTATTAATAAATATTTTCCTAAGACAGCAGATTTTCTAGGTTGGTTCAAAAGTCAAAACATTTCTTAATCCCCTCGTTCTGCGATCGCATGAGTTACAGGAGGTAGAGACCTTCCATGGAAGTCTCTACCTCCTCCCTGGTTGCTTGCAGGAGAGGGGGTTAGGGGGAGAGGTAACAGAAATCTACAGCGACTTTGAAACAGCCTTGACCGTAGCATTAGGATGAGCATAAACACTATAGGCTAACCAACTGGAATCACCTTGACAAACATCTTTAATCGCTAGACGACTGGATAACATTGCTTGAGCAACGGTTTTACCACTTAATAACTCCTGATAAAACTGTTTAGCAAATGCTAAGGCACAACCATCACTAACAGGCCATAAAGGGGCTAAAAATAAACCTGCACCCATACCAATTAAATGATTAGGCCATCCCCCTAATCCTCTTAAAGCCCAAGATTGACGGCCACTATGACAAGAGTTAAAGACAAATGCAGGTCGTGTTTTTTTGATATGGCTTTCAATTTTGGCACCGAGAAAATCATCTAAAGTAAGATTTTCCAAATTCTCTAACATAATAGAAGAAGGATCATCAGGGAAATCAGTGGTAAATTTTCCATGAGAAGCTGTATGCAACCAGCTATATTCACTGGTTTCTAATAGTTCCCAAACATCTGATAAATAACATTTGCTGGGACTGACATTATTAAGTTGATTTTCGGCAATTAATTGTTCTAAAAAGCCCTTTTCTTCTTTAGCAAATATCAGTTGAGCAGCGCTGGGTGCTAAACAAGCTAGTTTGTTCAATTCTAGCTTTGTTGGTGGGACTTGATGATCGTTACCTTGTAAATCAT
>DMPJ01000520.1 GCA_003456035.1 Planktothrix sp. UBA8402 | reverse complement strand
TTTGTGGTGGAGAAGCCCTATCTTATGAACTAAATCAACTATTTTTTGAAAGATTAAACTGTGAATTACATAATCTTTACGGGCCAACAGAAACAGCAATTGATGCCACTTATTTTCAGTGTACACCTGGGTCTAATTATCAAATAATTCCCATTGGTCGCCCCATTGTCAATACCCAAATTTATATCCTCGATCAATATTTACAACCCGTTCCCATTGGCGTTGCTGGAGAGCTACATATTGGGGGTGTGCCTTTAGCTAGAGGTTATCTGAATCAACCCGAATTAACTGCCAAAAATTTCATTTCTAACCCTTTTGGTAATGGTAAATTGTATAAAACTGGAGATTTAGCTCGTTATCTACCTGATGGGAATATTGAATTTCTGGGTCGGATTGATAATCAAGTCAAANNCCTTTTAGCTACCCATCCCCAAGTCGAGCAAACAGTTGTTATTCTGCAAACAGATAGGGCTGAAAACCAACATTTAGTCGCTTATATAGTCGGAAAAAACCTATCAGTAACTCCCAGGGAACTGCGGAGTTTCTTACAGGCTAAATTGCCAGTTTACATGATCCCTTCAGCCTTTGTAATTTTATCGGAATTTCCCTTAAATCCCAATGGTAAAATAGATATTAAAAAATTACCAAAACCTGATCAGACATCAATAGTTGAATCCCCGTATTTAGCCCCAGGAAATCAAACCGAAGCCATATTAGTAAATATTTGGCAACAACTTCTACAGATATCTAAGATAGGAGTAAATGATAACTTCTTTGATTTGGGTGGTCATTCCTTACAAGCGATGAATCTCATGGCACTCATTTATCAAGAGACAGAGATAGAAATTCCTTTATCAATCATTTATGAAAAACCGACGGTGGCGGAATTGAGCGAATATATTATCTATGCCAAAGAAATGAATATTCAACCAAAAGAACGTCCTTATGTTGTATTTAATAAACAGCAAGAAAAAGCCTTATTTTTATTTCCTCCTGCCCTTGGTTTTGCCGCAGCTTATACAAATTTAGCTGATTATTTAACAGATTATGCTATCTATACTTTTAGATATATTGCCGATGAATTAATGTTAGAACAATATGCAGAATTAATCGATCATTTATCTCCTAATCAAGACCTGAAATTAATGGGACATTCCGCCGGAGGTTTTTTAGCAATGTTAATTGCCAAAAAGTTAGAAAGCCGTGACCGGGTAGTTTCTGATATTATTTTACTAGATACCTACCGAGGCGGTCGTGAGGCAAAAAAAGCTGATATGTCAGAAATAAAAGCTGGGGTTGATAGTTTCTTATTAAATCCCAAACGTCAGGAATTAAGACGTTACTTTTTAGAAAACCAAAAATTACGCGATCGCACTTATAATCAAGTTTGGGAATACTTTAATTTTCTCTGGAATTCCGACTTAAAAAATCTGCAAATTAATGGGACTATTCATCTGATTCGGGCTGAGGGCAACTATGATGTTCAAGATGATTGGATACAAGCAACAAAGGGGCAAAGAATTAATTATTATGCCTCTGGTGTTCATCGTGAGATGATCGATCCTCCCTATCTGCAACCAAATGCCACTATTATTAATCGTATTCTTAATATGGGTTGGAAGGGACTAAAAAATTAACTTTCCAGACATCTCTGAATCTAATATATTGTGTTGATTACGGATTCTATTGCTGTTAAAATTAAATAACTACAGTAAAGGAGAATATNNAAAATTCCCTTAAAAGATGAATGGCGTAATCGCTGGATGATCATTAAAGAATTTATTCAGCATCCAATTAAGGAAATCTCGTTTTTGCAAGACAAATTTCTGGTATCTGAACTTTATACTAATATAGCCAAACGAGATCCCGATCTTCATGATCCTAATATTCCCCAATGGCTAAATTTTGGCTATTGGCAAGAAGAAACCACTTATAATGGTGCTTGCACGGCTTTAGCTCGTAAATTAGGAGAAATAGCAGAACTTCAAGCTGGAGATCAAGTTTTAGATGTCGGATTTGGTTTTGCTGAACAAGATTTACTTTGGGTGCAGGAAAATCAGGTTGATTCAATTATTGGATTAAATACAACGGAGCTACAAGTAGAAATTGCTCAAGAAAGAGTCGCTAAAATGGGATTAGCTGATCGGATAAATCTTCAGGTGGGCTCGGCTACAAAAATCCCTTTTCCAGAGAACTCTTTTGATAAAGTTACGGCCTTAGAATGTGCTTTTCATTTTGATACTCGTGAGGATTTTTTTGCCGAAGCATTTCGAGTTTTGCGCCCGGGTGGAAAGCTGGCTTTAGCAGATTGTTTGCCTAGAGAGGGACGAGAAATTAACTTTTGGCTAAAGGTTAATAGTAAGAAAATGTGTATTCCTTTCGTTAATCAATATGATCGGCATACTTATGTAGAAAAACTGAAAAGCCATGGATTTGTTAATATCCAAGCTATCCCGATTAGCGAATATGTTTGGCCAGCAATGGTTCATTATTTTGCCCAAGTTAGTCAGGGAATCAGCAAACATGATTTAGTTATTGATCTGCAAAAAGATAACCCGGGAATTGAGGTTTGGTCGAGAAATAGGGGGTGGTTTATGGCATTTGACGATTATCTTTTGTTTTCTGGAGAAAAACCCCATTAATTAGATTAAATCAGCTATGACTAATCACTATCCCAGTACACTCAAAAAAACCAGACAAATTCCCCTGAGATCAGTGTTAATTGTCCCTTTTTTGTTGCAAATTGTTGGGGCTGTCGGGGTAGGGGGAGCAGGAGGAGCGGGGGAGGCAGGGGAGGCAATCTCGAAGAAGGTAAATACTTACTGTGAGCAG
>DMPJ01000042.1:452-5210 GCA_003456035.1 Planktothrix sp. UBA8402 | reverse complement strand
TTTGAGAATATGAGTGTTGATTCTATTGTAGGCGATCGCCCTAAGCTACCTTGGGGCAAATTTCGACTTTGACAGTCATACCTACTTGGTTGAGCATTACAATCAGAGTATCAACGGAGAATTGCCCAATTTTACCTTGAGTCAAAGCTTTGATTTCGTCCCTTGACTGTTTGAGATGTTGAGCCGTTTGGTCGATCGTCCAACCGTGATGCTTAATCTGATTTTGCAGGGCGAGCATTAGTTGCGATCGGATTAGTAAGTTATCAGCTTCTTGGGCGGAAAATCCCAGATCAAGAAAGATATTATCGGCGGCTTGGGTAATAGTATTTTCGTTCATTGTTCAGGCTCTCTTGAATTTAAACGATTTTGTAAAAGTTGTTGGTAGCGTTTCTGTCCAAAAGTTTTGATCTGTTTAAAGCTTTTACTCAAAGAGTGTTCCTTGAATAGCAACGGGTGACTGTAAAACAAATGTTTTCTGTTTCTTGCGATATTCTTGTGTCATTAGGTCAACCCCTTGTAATGTTAAGGGTCGCCAAAGTATTGAATCATCTGGGTCGTGATCCCGCATCCGTTTTAATGCCGTCTCCCGATTATTCGTGGCATAGCAATAGCTACATCCAAAAACACAGGTTTCATAAGCACCGATATCCACTGACTCAACACAACCACAGTCCTGTCGAGTAGGAGCAGCCTTGAGACGGCTTTCTGTATCATGTCCCAGCATTCTAACTATATCAATATCAATGCAGTGGGCTTTTTCAATACTCTCTCCTGCCAGATTATCATCACAGCACGAATACAACTTAATTCCCCGTGCAGCAGCAATGTCACGCAATTGCTGAAGCAGTTGGCGTTTCTCCTCTAGGGAGGGGCGATCGAACTTTACTTTGTACTTTTGTGCCACTTTCCCTAAGTTGCGCTCTGTTTTGCCGTAGAAATCAACAAAAGAAAAGTAACAACGCCGAGTGTAGCCTTCCAGGTGGCGACTGAGGAAGTCAAATTGCTGTAGATGGAATGAAGGTGGAGTTAAATCGCTTAGTACGATGGGGTCATATCGCCACTGGACTCGATCGGGAGAAAGGTGCTGTGAAAGTTGCTTAAAAGTATCTATTGATACTGAAAGAGGCGGATTGCTGCTCTCTATTGCTTTAGGATAACCAATCATGGTAAAATGAAAATAGAAACAGTAACCCCGATCGCTCAGGAAATCTAGGTGTGGCAGCAAAGGCTTGGGATTGCGAGTCCAAAACACAATGACTAAGCAGTCTTCCGGTTGGAGTGAGACGCGGTATACTTGCTTGCTAAATGGGTTTAGCCAATGGCAAAAACCTGCTCGAATGCGGTTGAGAAACCACTTTGAGTAGAAGGCTGGAATATCAGTTCGACGACTGGCACTGATAATTTTCATTGGACTTATGTGCTTGACATCTGGAAGTAGTATATCACAAATTGACAAAAAAATCAACAAATGCAAAACCATCGTTCTTTTCATCCTTATATTGCAGACGCCTATACCGCTGTACATCAATGGCTTGCAACTAAACCACAAGTCAATGGATATCAAAATATAAACTGTTACAGTCAGTGCGATGACATTACTTTCAAGAGTGCCGCAGCTCAATATAGCCTTTATTTCCCCACACACTATTTTAAAGTCATCCACACATTGGAAAATATTATTACTCCAGAAAAGTTGCTGACTTGGCTAGACCAAAATCGGAATATTTGCCTTGTGGATGTTGGGTGTGGTGCTGGAGCGGCTTCAATTGCTTTTGTAGAGACAATTTTACGTTTAAAAGAACAAGAAAAAATTACACATCCAGTCAATATTTATTGTTTAGGTATAGACGTTAATCAATGGACTATGCCAATATATAACCAGTTGATGACCAAATTACAACCTCAAGTTGTTTCATCAAAAATTAACTTGGAATTCCAATATTTGCCCAAAAGTATTGGAGAGGCTGTAATTCCTGCAATACGCTGTTTGTCAAAAAAGCGGGAGCAATGGCAGCAACCATTTTTGTGTCACGTTTTAATGATTCATTCTACAGTTGTAGATTTGCTTAGCAGTCAGCACAAACGTGAACAGCAAGAATATGAGGACTTAAAAGAATTAGGAGGCATAGATTCAGATTTAATTGTTGGTAATTACGCTAAGTACAGCGAAGAATACGCACTCGCCTATAAACTGTTATTTGAAGAAGTTCCAATAGATCGTCTGTCTGTAATTACGATTGGTACTGATAGAGACAGATTGCCTGTTAAAGAAATGTCAGATGCACTTGCTCAAAGATTTAAGAGCCGTCATCATAATGTTGATTCCAATTCACTGAGTAAAGAGATTCAGACAGTTTACTATGAAAACCCTATTGGTAGTTATTGGCGAAATTTAAATGACAGTAAATATAAAACATATCACTCAAATTTTCATGTTGATGTTAGCAATATCACGAGTGCGAAGTTACAGAAAGATAACGACTGGAGTCAAGTTATAAGTACAGAAAATATTGAAGTGGCTTGGGTTCGTACCCGCAAACATCTTTTGGAAGAATCACTTGTTGATGAAGTCGAAATCCGCCTATTTGAAACAAATCTCCAAGAGAATATTGATCGACTACAAAAACAACTAAATGCTTACTTTGTAGAAGAAAACGCACATAAAGAAGACTATGTTTCATATGATTTTGTAAAAAGTTCATCAAGTACCCGCCCTAAAGGTTTATCACGAATGGAAGTTGAAATTCTCTCAACAGCAGTTATTCAAAAATTAGGAGGAAAAGCATCGCGATTACAAGGAAATAGCTATGCTTATCGTCTAGCGGCACAACAAGAACGTGAAACTGAATATCTATATGAAAATTGGTTTACTGCATATACCAGTTTTCTTTCAGACCTGCGAAGAAACGCCCAACAATACGAAAAGGTTGTAGTGATCCGTGTTGACATTGAATCTTACTATACAAGAATTGTACAAGACAGTTTACTTGAGTTAACAAAAGATTTAACTGATAGTGAGCGTATCCGTTGGTTAATTAAAATATTACTTTCAAAGCAATTGGGTGAGCATCAAGTCGGTTACGGTATTACTCAGGGAAGTATTGGTTCTGCATTTTACGCTAACCTCTATTTAAAACCACTCGATCTAAGATTTGGCGCTAAACCTAATGATAATGAGTGGAAGGTGACGTTTTCTCGATACCTGGATGACATGATCCTATTTGTGCCAGATCCAGATGATGTTAAGGCTGTTTTAGAAACACTTAATAAAGAATTAGAAAAATTAAATTTGAATCTTAATAAGGATAAGACAGAAATATACCATCGAGTTTCAGATTTTGTGGAAAGCATTAAAGAAGATGATTTGTTGGCAGAAGTGAGTCAAGAATTTTATAAAGTAATCAACGGTTTATGGATTGGCAATTATCATTACCGCCATGAGTTTGCAGAAGCTTACAGAAATAATGACGATCTGTGGCGACACCTGATTGATCAATATCAAAAGTGCCTGTATTCTATCAATATTTATATCAAAGTCCCAGATTTGAGCAGAAGCATATATAAATATTTATTTAACAGTAAAAAGCGTCAGAATGATTTAAAAAGAGAGAGAGAATTGGATTTCCCACATCTGCCCTCTGACGATCATGAAATGTCGATTGCAGAGTGGGCTTATTATTTTCAACAGTTAAACTCTGAGTGGATAGGAGAAAAAGATAGGTTAAGGACAAAATTAATTAATATATTTTGTGAAAGTTGTGAAAGTTTGAAAGAGATAAAAAAAATAGAAAAAAGACCGAATCGTAAAATAATCAGGCGGGAAAAAACATTAGAAAAATACATTCGCTTTGCCGTTAATAAATTGGTTATGTTGGGTTTCACAGAGACATCAAAAGATGATCTTGTTGAGATTTTGTGTGAAAGACCTTGGATTTTTCACGAGCCATTACAAATTGTGGAAAGTTTAGCAATACAAGGTTATCTAGTTGAGCTTATGGAGGTAATAGCATATTATCAAAACCGAAGTATTAAAATGAGTGAATATATGCGTGCTGTCAGTATTCGTGCTATACGTTTTCTCACAAGAATTAATGAGTACGCTTGGGAAAAAGTGGTTGAATATGCAATAAATGGCACTTTAGTAGAGCGACTTATGGCAACAGAAACATGGTTGTCTCTGGCTTACAATAATCTGTGCCATATTCTTGTGCAAGAGAGTCATATAGATGCTGTATACAGAGCTTTACATGATGAACCGTTACCAACAGCTAGATTAAAGAAAAACTATTTGCTAATACTAGGACTGTATAAGCGAGATATGATTATTGATGAGCCTATTGATGAAAATGATTATATGCTCTGCGAAGCTAAAAAAATAGCGTTAGGAGAAAGTATAGACGATTTATTTGAAAGTTACGAACCCAAAATAATCCGAGATAAGTATTATAGTGGTAAAGATCAGTCTAATGGAGACGGTGAGGCTGGGGTATCTCCATTTAGTTAAAGAGTCTTGACAAGTAGAATAAATATTATTTTCTAAATGTATCTAGGAGCGATCGCCCTTTTTTCCCGAAATCACAAAAAGGGCGATCGCCTTTCCCATGCCAAATCCCAAAGGGCGATCGCCCTTATTNNTGCGATCGCTCCTTTCCATCCAGCTATCCCAAAAGCGATCGCCCTTATTGTCCGAAAGAGCGATCGCTCTTTTACTATCCCTATCAATATGAGACTCAACCATTTACACCTACAACACTCAAC
>DMPJ01000042.1:0-403 GCA_003456035.1 Planktothrix sp. UBA8402 | reverse complement strand
TTCATCCTCAGAATAAAAAAGAATAATCCGACTCCAAGATTGAGTATCTGCCTGGTTAAATCTATTTTCTATCCATTCTTGAAACTCTTCAAATTTTGTTTCTTGTTCTGTTACAGGAATACCAAGTTGACGGCGGGCAAAGGTATAGCCATCTAAGAAAACATGAAGATGACTAAGCGATCGCTTCCCCAAGTATAAAGACGATCTTTGCTTAATTTTTCCTACCAAATCATACAAATCTAACATTGTTTCATCTCCTTTCAGCTAAAACTCAATTTCCCTAATCTCAAATTGACCAGATCGATCGCCAAACAATAAAATTTTCCCAACCACTCTTGTTTAGAAATTCCTTCATTGTGGATATTATCAAACATTAGTTCCTCCCCTAATTTACCGCACGTTT
>DMPJ01000332.1 GCA_003456035.1 Planktothrix sp. UBA8402 | reverse complement strand
AAAGATTGGGAAAAAACCCGGTTTATCGGGGGCGGGTTTATGACAGTTATCTGTCAATATCATAATTCTTTACAGAACCCGCCCCTACAGGTTTGTAACTTTTAACAATCATCTAAATTAAATCACAAAATTCTCAGTGACAACAGCTTCACCTAAAACTAATTGTACCGTAAATTCTTCTCCTAATTCCCCTTCAAATTGACATCGCATGAAAACATCAGCACTTCTAGCTGTAACTTCTTCAAACACTTCATTGTTACTTAAAACAAGCAATTTTAAACTTGAAGGTAGATAAACCTCATCGCCTGTTGGATAAACCCGCAAAGTTATTTCTACAGTAGAAGAATCATCGTTTTCGCGGCTCAAATTAATCAGTAAGACTACAGAATGACTTAACAAATCTGCTCGTAAATCAATTAATTTTCCCCGTTCAAGTTTTTGAGTCCGTGCAGTAACTTGTAATTGTTGGGGATTTAATAATTCTGTTACGGTTTGCCATCCTATTGTAAAAGTATTGTCAAACCATTGACTTAGACTTACTTGAGGTTGTAAATCTGAAACGGTGAAACCCAATAACTCACTTAATTCTCCTCGTTGATAACATTCCCTAATTCTTTGATAGCATTCATCAAAACTTTCTAAGCCTATGAGAATACTGCCTTTCTTTACATATTTAAAAATAATCATAGCTTTGCCCACATTTTCAAGTTTAGCCATGATCTCAGGTAAGAGCTTTTCTTGAAAATCTGATAAGTCATCGACTGTCACCTCAAGATTCAAATTCCAAGACTGAGACTGAATTGACTTAGAAAATTTTTGATGTTCCATAGCTGAGATTTCTCTCCATTTCTCAAAAAACATTTCAATTTCTTTCATTTCATTTTCTATTTTACTATTATTTCTTTTTGCAAAGGCTGTGGCTAATTTTTCTATGGTTGTCTCCTGTGGACTCAGTATCATTTTTTTCTTCATTTGACTAAAGTAAGATTTGTCAAGACGACTGGATATGGCTAAAGCATAAGCTGACTCAAAATTTTTACTTGTGTAGAATTCTCTGAAAGCTTTTGCAAAATCGGAGGCAAAATCGGACATAGCAATAAGACTCCTTAATTTTCGATCTGGTTTATGGCAGGTTACAGAATACCTAATGACGTTAATGGTACGTCACACCCATTTTAGTATCGCAAACAAGGATTAAGCGTGATGTGACGTACCGGACAAATCATCAACTGCATCAACTGTAAGAATCTTAGCTTACTTATAAGATTCTAGTGCCGATGACTTGCCATATTCCAAACCGCACTAATACCGACGATCGCACCTAAAGCATAACCAATTGGAGCCCCAGCCGGGCCGCCGATCGCGGTTCCGATCATCGCACCAATTTTGATAGGTGCAAAAAAAGCTAATTGGTAAGCTTGGGCGTGTGGATCATTATGAACTGGTGGCATTAGATTGTTATTCATTGATTTGTCCAAGTAACAATAACTAAAAGATAGCAGAGTCCTAAAAACATATACAATATTAAATACCTTGATTCAATTAATTGGGTTTAAAAGCTATTAAAATCAATATTCTTGATTTTTAATTGAATTCAACTATTTTTTGAGAACCATACAAATCAATAAGCTGTTAAGTATTTAAACCCTATATTCCAGCGAGCGAGGACGCTCGCACTGCAAGGATTTGACAATGAATGTCTAATACCCAATTTGGCTGCTCAACAGCTTAACTCCAGAATTATTGATTGAATTCTATAGCCAGTATTTTGGTCAATTGATAAAATAAAAAATGTGGAGGATAACAACTCTACTAGACGATAAAACTTCAAAAATACTGAACTAAATCAGGAGTAAATATGACACACGAAAAATCAGAAAATCTAAAACTATCACATCACCTTCCCCATTATCACGTTCCTCACTACCACTACCACGCGCCACATAAACATGATTTTTCTGGCTTAGGCAGTGGGCTGGCTACTACTGGTACACTCTTGGCTTCCAATGCTCCTGCTGCTGCTGGAATGGCTTCTGCCCTAACAACGATTGCGGTAGTGGCTATCCCAGTCGTGGTGATTGGCGGATTAATTTGGTGGGCTGCTTCTCAAGATTAATCACAAATAGTGAGTGATGGCTAGTTTCACGGCTGAAACCCAAGTAGCTGCCGAAGCAGCTACTTGGTAATTAAAGTAGACAACAGGAGAATTAAATGAGAACAGAATCGTTTAAAGTTTTACAGACTTTTGGACTTGAGTATCCCAACTATAAAATGCTTGCTCAAGCTAAGAGTGGCAATCGTTACATTGTTTGGTATCCCGACAGTTTGGGAGTAGATGTAGGTCAAGAAGTCCTGATTGATTTCAATGACGATTCTTGGCGCACCATTGATAATCCCAGAAATGGTCGAAAGTCTGATATTGCAAAGGTTAGTAAAGTCAATTAGCAGAAAAAAAGGAGTCATACAACATTGATGTTTTGCCAGGGATTTTTCCCTGGCTGATAGCTCACAGTTAACAGTTAACCGTCAACCTTTTAATGTCGGTTAGTTACCCCTTAAATATTGCAGAATTCCCTGGGCGATCGCTTGAGCCATGCGACTTCTTTGAGCCGGATCACCTAACATATAGGCATCATAATTATTGCTCACAAACCCAGTTTCCACTAATATCGAAGGCATAGAAGTATTTCGTAGTACATAAAAACGCGCTTGTTTAACCCCTCGATTGGGTAGGTTTGAAAAACTGCTCATAATACTATTTTGAATATATTGAGCCAGACGAGAACCACTGCTGTAGTAAAAAGTTTCAATCCCACTCGCCGCCGCATTGGTAGCTGCATTGGCGTGAATACTGACAAATAAGGTCGCATTCATGCGATTTGCCATATCCACCCGGGGTTCTAACTCAACGGTGCGATCGTCCAAACGAGTCATCACCGCTTGTACGCCATTTTGCTGCAAAATCTGAGCCACCTGTTGAGAAATCGAGAAGACAACATCTTTTTCTTGTAGTCCTCCCACACCCACAGCACCCGCATCACTGCCCCCATGTCCAGGATCAATAATTACCACCGCCCGACCATTGGGAATCGGATTATTAGAGGGTGGAGTTGCCAAACGGGGTGGGAAAGGTAAGGGATTTGTATTCGTTTGAGGAGGATTAGAACGAGGTGGAAAAGGTGAAGGATTAGGATTAGAACGAGGGGTAAAGGGTCTAGGATTAGGAGTTGGAACCGTAGCCACAGGGGAACGTGACTGATTTCTGACTCCTAAGCCCTCTCCCACAAAGGCTAAGGCAAGCTGTTGAGGACTCCCTTGGCTAATTTGTCCAACCTCAATTCGGGTTGCAGGTTTAATTAATAGCGAAAAGGTGTTCGAGTCTTCCTGACGTAGCCTTGTCCAAATCACCGGACTTCCTACCTGTCGTTGGGGTAGGGATACTCCATCGGCCAGGGCTGCGGAGAAAAACGTAATACTATAGGACTGAGTTTCATTATCCCAACCACTACTATAATTCAGAGGCCCATCCGCTTGGATCAGAAGTTGTTGATTGCGGATTTCAACAGAACGAATTTTAGCAAATCCCCCGGACAATTGGACGGCTGGGGGAGTGCTTCCCTGGGGCCAAACTGCCACCCCTCCGGCCGATGACCGGGCTTGCCAATTTTGACTCCGTTTCGGGGTACTCATGGTTACCCGAACTACAGGAGGGTTACTAGAGAGTTGGGTGACTTGAGAAACCGTCACCCCATCTCGGTTGACCTGTTTTCCGGTACTGTTTGAACGGGAGGCCAAGGTTGCACCCAGAATGTCCAAAGTCATCCAACTGCGATCTTGACTCTGTTTAAATTCAATATCGGCCATTTTGCCTGTGGTGTGCAGGACAATCCCATTATCCCGCATCTCCACCTGGGCCAAGGTAGTTTGAGCCTGCTGAGGAATAGAACGATTCACCGTCTGTTGGGGAAAAGTCCCAGGTGGTCGAGAGGAGGCTGTAGAGGATACGGTCGAAGGGGTTCGAGGTAGAGGTAGGGGAGAACGGGTCGATGTTACGGGGAAAGGAGCAGGGGCAGGAGCAGGGGCAGGAGCAGGGGCAGGAAGTGCCCCGATAGCTTGGGGCGAGGGCAGTTGTACCGTCCACTGAGTTGGGGAAATCCCCCTAAATTGTACTCCTTGAGGATTGAGAGTATAACCGTCAGCCAATTCCACCACAATCCGGGTAGTTTGGTTATCTATCTGACCGACTCGAATTTCCCGAATTGCTCCCCCAATCAATTGTTGACGGTTGACGCCCCCTAAGCTAGTGCCGGGCAAATCAATAACTAATCGGGCGGGGTTGGAGAGCAGTTGAGCTTTTGGTTGTACCCCGCCATCGGTTGTAAAGCTGAGGCGGTTTTGAGAGCTTTCAAATTGCCAAGATTGCAGACTGGCTGCTTCGGCGGGAGAGGCCAGGATAAAAAAGCTGACTAAACCGGGCATTAACCAACGCGAAAATAGAGTTTTTCCCATTCGTGACACGCTAAGAACCTTAAGTGAACTACCGACACTGACTTGGAGTACCAAGTACAGTGTCGGCTTCTGTACTCACAGGCGAATGGCCCATCTTAGACTTTCGCCCAAGATGGGGTCTGACATC
>DMPJ01000381.1 GCA_003456035.1 Planktothrix sp. UBA8402 | reverse complement strand
ATAGCGTGCTTGCGTAAGTCCTGATTATATCTAACTCTCCCTAGAAGTTAGAGCAAAACTAACTATTTTCCAAGCAGATATAGAAACAGTTGTTTCCTGGGGTTGTTCTAATATATTTACAGAATAGTCTATAGTTAATCCCAGATTATTCTGTAATTCTAACACAGTTTCTTCCCCCTGACATTCATAACATCTTAATATCCATTGTTCGGACTGGGTTTCTGACTGTTTGAATGCCATTAAAATTAAATGTTCCGAACCCAACTCCAGGAAACTCTGACAACCTGATGATTCTAAACTAGCGGTTGAGGGTCGGGGAGGATAGACTTTAACCTGTAACGGACGATTGAATTCATAGCCTTGTTGAACAGTTTTTGCTTGTTTCCAATCTCCAGCATGGGGGTAAACTGCATAACTAAATTGATGCCATCCTAAATCAGCGTCTGGGTCGGGCCAGGTTGAACCTCTTAATAATGTTAATCGCAGTTGATCGCTTTGAGCATCATAACCATATTTACTATCATTTAATAGACTAATTCCATAATCAGGTGTACTAATATCCGCCCAATGAATAGCCGGAACTTCCCATTTCGCTTTTTCTTGATCGGTTTGGGGGTTAGTAGACCGTTGAATCACTCCACAGGGTATTTCATAACTAGCAAGATCCGCAGCAATAGTTAGGGGAAAGGCGACTTTAATTAAAGTATGACGTTCTTGCCAATTGACGGTGGTTTCTATTTTTAATTGGGGTGAACCTTGTTCTAAAATATAATCCTGGCAAAACTCTGATTGATTTAATCGTTTAATAATTCTCAGTCGCCAAACTATCGGCCCTGATTCTATCCATTCAATTGATTCTAATTGTGGTAAATCTAGGGGATATTGTTGATAATTGGGGTTAATATTCCACCCATCCCAATATTGTCCTGAATCTGCAAAGACTTGTAATTGATTTCCCTGTCCTGGTTGGAGGATATTTCTTTGATTAATTAAGTCGAAAACCTGTTCTAAATTTCCGGTTTCTGTATCTACAATTACCCGCAAAATATCGTTTTCAAAGCTAATCTTTTTAGGTTCTAACTGATAATATTTGACAATCTCGTTTTTTTCTGCTATACTTTCAGTATAATTGGTAATAGGTCTGCCCATATAAGGGTTTTTCTGCGAGATTTCAATGGTTTCAGCCTGTTTGCGCCCCAACCAATAGACCTGATACCCCAGACTCGGAACATTTTTTGCCAGGAATAGTAGTTGCGGTTTTTCCGACCTTTCCCCCCGCAGTTGGGCGGTTTGGGGTATTCCCTGGTAATCATAAATTTGCCAACAGCTATCGGAATTAGGAATAGGCACAGCCACGACTTCTGAGCGCGACCAGTTCAGGGAGTTAAAGATAAAAATCGGTTGGGCGTCTGGTTGGGATGGGAAGTTAACAGAAATAGAGGCAACAATGGCATCTAAGGACTGGTGGAGAATTTCCTCGGCGGTTTTGATAGCAGTTTCCCAGTCTTGATTTGCCTGCTGGTAGACTTCAGCAATGGCAGATCCGGGCAGGATATCGTGAAATTGGTTTAACAAAATTTGCTTCCAAGCGGTTTCTATTTCCTGCTGGGGATAAATAGAACCGGAGTAAAGGGTGGCTATAGTTGCAAATAGTTCTGCTTCATATAATAGGGTTTCCCCCCGACGATTAAACCGTTTTTGATCTGCGTGGGTAGTATAGCAACCGCGATGGAATTCTAAGTATAATTCATCCTGCCAGATCGGAAGGGGTGCGGGGGCATTATTCAGGACTTCTGTTAAATATTCTGTGACCTTTTGAAACTTAAACTCTGGAAAAATAGCAGATTGATTCCAGCGTCGAGTTATTTCTAACATATCACGGGTCGGCCCGCCCCCATGATCACCAACTCCGGGCAGCCATAAACTCTGATTTAATCCGGTTTGGGTTTTCCATTCCAGAGCATATTTAAACATTTTCACCGGGTCAACCCGTTCTCCAATTAAAGCGGTCATGAAACTAATAATTTTAGTCCCATCTAACCCTTGCCATTCAAACAACCCGTAGGGAAATTTAGTTGTGTCATTCCAACGCAGTTTTTGGGTAATAAAATAATCAATACCGCCCTGTTGGAATATTTGGGGTAATTGCCAACAAAAACCAAAGGTATCGGGTAGCCAAGCAACGGTGGAAAGCTGACCCATTTTTTCTAAAACATATCGCTGTCCGTATAATACCTGACGGACGATAGATTCTCCATTAATAATATTCAATTCTGGTTCTACCCAGAGTCCGGCGGCGATTTCCCAGATTCCTTTTTGAATATTATATTGAATTTGACTAAATAAATCGGGACGATGTTTTTCTATCCATTCATAAAGAATAGGGGAGGAATGACAGAAAATTAATTCGGGAAAGTCTGTTTGTAATTGCAAAACTGACTCAAAGGTTTTCTGTGCGACTATCCAGGTTTCTGTTATCGGCCATAGCCAAGCCAAGTCTAAATGGGCGTGACCGAGTAGGGAAATTTTGTATAAGTCTAATTTAGGAATAACTGATTTTAATATCTGGCGAATTTGGATAAGGCTATTTTCAAATTCACTAAGATTTTGGGGAAGGATATAGCCAGAAATGATATCTAAAATCTTCCCTAGGGAAATTAAGTCGGTTTCGAGGTCGGGTTGGTGATTTTCCGATGCTAAAAATAGTCCTAAAATTTCTAACTCGTCCGCTAAGAAACTTGGATCAATTTTGGAGGTATCCGAAACTTCATACCAACAGTAGGAATTAACTAATGCTCCTCGGTCGTGACCCGGACTAATTAAAAATAACTCTATTTCAAATTCGTCCCCAGGCTGTACCGCCGAACTTAATAGAATGCGGGTATAACTATCAAATAGATCTCCGGCTTGTACAAATTGATGATTAATATAGATTTGAACATCCTCAGCCCACCAACTTAAAACCAATCTTAAAGTTAAACCCGTTAACGGATAACCTTGTAAGGGAACTACA
>DMPJ01000548.1:2042-16186 GCA_003456035.1 Planktothrix sp. UBA8402 | reverse complement strand
GGATCACTGTGGCTATAACAAAACGATCAAATCCTGCTAAGTCAGGGATAATTTTAATCCTAGAGTAACTTCCTTGAGCCTCTAACAACCCGGCAACCGCTTCTCCTTGTCCGGCCATCATTTCCACAATCCAAACCCCTCCAGGGCGCAAATAACGGGGGGCTGTTTCAACTAAATAGCGAATACAATCTAAACCATCAATACCACCATCTAAGGCTAAAGTTGGCTCATGTTGGGCAACTTCCGGTTGCAGCGTTGGAATCATATCAGAGGGAATATAGGGAGGGTTAGAGACCATTCCGGTTAGTTTTCCTTGTAGGAATTCTAGGGGTTCCCACCAAGACCCGTGATGGAATTGGATGCGATCGGCTAAACCTGTGGTTTGAGCGTTATATTCAGCGATCGCCAAAGCCTCTAAACTGGTATCTACCCCATGAATTTTAGCATTGGGAAAACTATCAGCCAAACCCAGGGCGAGCGCCCCGCTTCCGGTACCCAAATCCACCCAAATCCCATTATGATCAAGATTTTCAATAGCAGATACAGCTAAATCAATAATTAACTCCGTTTCAGGACGGGGAATCAGAACCCCCGGAGACACCTTTAACGTAAAATGACGCCAGTAAGTTCTCCCCAGTAGATATTGCCAAGGGATACGCTCATTCAGGCGTCGTTGCCAAAGTTGAGTTAATTCCGACCAAGGAATCAGAAGGGGAATCGTCGGTTGGTGTTTGAAGGTTTGTAAACGTAGAGTTAATCGATCTAAACCCCCTAACTCTTGGAGAAACCAGTGAATTTCATTAGGAGAAACCCCAAAGGTGGCACATTCAGTATGAGCCCGTTCAATCCATGCTTGCAGTTGCCAACCCGATATCGTTTCCCCCATGATAGTTTCCTAGGATTGATTCAATTAACGAGGGGCGGATTGATTTTTTTGTAAATACTCCAAAGTTTCACGAGGCGGAATTAACACAACCCGATTTAAGAATTGGTCATTATCCTTTTTCAAAGCATCCAACAACCCTTCCAAATTAACCACATCTATTTTAACGTTAGAGATTAAATCTGGCTGTTGAGTTTTAAATTGAGTCAACATACTTTGCAGATCCTCTTTGTAGAAGAACATCGGGATCACCTGTTGATCGCCATTTTGAATCGTCAGATAGCCATTATCTGGCCCACCCTTAGCAATAAATAGCGGAACACCGTTAAACTCGCTGACACCTTGTCCATTTTCTTGGAGAACAGTTTTCGCTAAATCCACCTGTTTTTGTACCGGGACGTAGGCAAACTGAACTTCCTCCGCCGAACCTTTAGCTTGCTGACTCATGCGGTATACTTCCCCCAGAGAAACCGTTGTCACTTGAATAGTCGCAGCCAGTTTCGGGTCACGAGTTTTTAAGCGATCAACAAAGGCCACAGCATCATTGCGACTAATAAACACACCAGCCACCGCAGCTTTTTTATCTCCCTGGGGTACAGTCGCAACTAAAGGCGCGCCCTGGGTATCAGTAATCGTAAAAACCGGAATCGAACGTAATTTTTCCAGAATTTGATTTTCTGGGATGGCATAAGCAGGCTCAGTCCCCACCGGAATCAAGCTAAACAAACGCAATCCCGAATCAGGACTTAGCAAAAACGTACCGCCCACAACTCCCAATACCGCGCCCAAACGAACAATTGATCTAATCATGTTTTCGAGTTTTGAATTAAATATTTTTTTAGATTGCTTGACACTCTCAGGTCTAAAGACACTGAGATTCTAACTTCAACCTAGATACTTGCTCCGCCAGGGTTTCCCCAAGTAGAGTAGAGGTTTCTAGTCCAAAGCGCGTTACTTCGGGATTGCCCATCCCTAGTTTGTTTGCCAAGATTTAGAATATTAATAGCGGCATTTGTATCTCTATGTAACTCACACCCACAATTACAAACATGGGTGCGGGTTGATAGAGATTTTTTCACTATTGCCCCACAATTACTACATTTCTGTGAAGTGTAATGGGGTGCAACCGGAATGGCTAATTTATCAAATTTAGCTGCAAAATATTCTATCCATTGTCGAAACAAATACCAACTGGCGTCGATAATTGATTTAGCTAAACAATGGTTTTTGACTAGATTTCTCACACTTAAATCTTCATAGACCACTACATCGTTTGATGTGCATACGTTAAGCGCAATTCTCTTTGCGTGTTCAATCCGTTGTCTACTTACTTTTAAATGTTTTTTAGCGTAAACTTTTCTAACTTTCCGTCTCCCCGATGAACCCTTAACCTTTTTATAAATTTGTTTCTGAGATTGCTTGATTGATTGTTCGGCCTTTCTGAGAAACTTAGGATTAGGTTCTTGATATCCATTTGAATCTGTATAAAACGACTCAATGCCAACATCAAGTCCTATCTCTTTACCAGTTTTAGGCTGAACATCTGTGACGGTAATGTTGAGACAAAACTGGGCGTAATATCCATCGGCACGACGGACTAAACGCAACCGTTTGATGTCTTTAACATCATAAGTTTGGATCTCCCACTTACCCAATAATTTAATCTTACCAATCCCGTTTTTATCAGTAAAGGTAATCTGTCTTTTGGTTGGGTGTAATTTCCATCCCGATGTTTTATATTCAACGGAACGACAATCTTTTTTAAATTTGGGATATCCTTTTTTACCAGAAATCTTTTTCTGGCAATTATCGTAAAAACGACTAATGGCAGTCCATCCTCGCTCGGCTGCGGATTGGACTGCCATTGAATTTNNGTTGAGTGCAAATCTATCAATTTTTAATTCTCTTGAATTATCCATCCAATACCGAATCGCTTTATTGCGAATGAATTGGGTGGTGCGAATTGCTTCGTCAATAGCTTTGTATTGATCGGATTTACCTTTACACTTGTATTCCAGAACTATCATTTTAGATTTCCTCTGTTTTCGACCTACAATAATATTAACATAGATTGAAGAAATATTCACGGGGAATAAATTCCCCTGAGTCGATTTTAATCTGGTGGTCTGAAGACACTGAGTTTTCAATCTCCCAGACTTGTGTTATAAGTAGCTATAAATATAACAGAAGGTCGATATGTTATGGCTACCAAAAGAGTGACTTTCCGACTTTACCCAAACCAAGTGCAAGCCAATAAAATGCACTATTGGCGGAAACTTCACTGCTTGTTGTACAACGCTTGTGTGGAGCATCGGAAAACATCTTACAAACGATTCAATAAGTCGGTCAATTATTATGACCAACAGAATTGTTTACCAGAGTTCAAAGAATTCTGGACAGATTATAAGGAACTTGGTAGTCACGCATTACAAGACACGGTTAAACGAGTTGACATAGCCTTTCAACGCTTCTTTAAACTTAAATCTGGATATCCCAAATTTAAGAAAAGTCGGCGTTACAAAGGATGGACTTATCCTTGTCAAAGTGGATGGAAAGCTTTAACCAATGGTAAAAATGGTTCTCTAAAAATAACCAATTTAGGAACCATTAAAATGCGGGGTCAAGCTAGAGACTGGGGTAAACCCAAAACTTGTACCATCCTGTTTAAACAAGGAAAATGGTATGCGTCAATCACAGTTGACTGCATACCATCTCGTTATCAAACAGATATTGGTGCAATTGGTTTAGACTTTGGAACCCATCATGCAATTGCCGACTCGAATGGCAATGTGATTGAGAACCCCAGATTTATTAAAACCGCCCAAAGCAAAATTAATAAAATTGCTAAAACCATTCGGAGGAAAAGACCTCCAAAACGAGAGACTAAAGCTTCACGACGATGGAAAAAAACAAACAAAGCTATTGCTAGAATCCAATCTAAAGTCGCTAGACAAAGACAAGATTGGCAACATAAAGTGTCTACAGAAATCGTTAGCTGTAATAGCTTCGTAGCCACTGAAAAATTAAACCTCAAAGGGATGACCCGCAAGTCCAATGGTAAAAATAAACGTCAAAAGTCAGGATTAAATCGGTCTTTACTTGACGTGGGAATTGGAAATCTCAAAGACTTAATTAAATATAAAGTCACCGAAGCAGGTGGGTTTTATATTGAGGTTCCAACCCAAAAAGTTAAACCTTCACAAACCTGCCCAAATTGCGGTCATCAGAAGAAGAAAACATTAGCAGAAAGAGAACATCATTGCGTTAATTGCGGGTTTCATTGTGATAGAGATGTTGCCGCAGCAATGGTCATGCTTAATTATGCAAGGGGTATGGAACGTGCCTCTTCAGATGCAGATGAGACAACCTCTACTTGGTGCGGAAGCTTCAAGCAAGTTTCTCAGTTGAAGCGTCAGAAACGCACATCTCAGCGATAGCGGATGTGCGTAGTTCATGTATATTGATATTTCGTTGATGTGATCTAAGGAGTGTCAAAATGCGATCCAAAACCATTCAGTTATTTCTGGCCGTTAGTTTAGCTACTACTTTAGGGGCTTGTGGTGCCGCTGATCAAGGAGGAGAAGGCGGTGGAAAACCAGGGGAAACCCCGGCTGCTGCACCAACACCCCCAGCTACTTCTAGTCCGGCTGCTGCACCCACACCCCCAGCCACTTCCAGTCCTACTGCTTCACCAGAAGGTGGCGAAGGTGGCGAAGGTTAAAACCTTTGCCCTGTAGAGATATGCTCTGGAATATCTCTGCGGTTAAGACTAATTCCCGGGTGGAAATTTACCCTCACGAACTTCTGTACAAAACTCTTGAACTGCCTGGGTAATGGTTTGTTGTAAATTAGTGTAGGTTTTGGCAAAGGGCGGTTGCCATGCGGATAACCCCAAAATATCAGAGGTGACTAATACCTGGCCATCGCAACCGCCCCCCGCCCCGATACCAATGGTAGGAATAACTAATTTTTCAGTGATATCTTGAGCTAAGTCCGAAGGAATATGTTCTAAGACAACGCTAAAGGCTCCAGCTTGCTCTAGGGCGATCGCTTCTGCAATAATACGTTTACGTTGATCTGATGTTTTTCCTTGTTGCCGATAACCGCCAAATTGATGCACCGATTGCGGCGTTAATCCCACATGACCCATAACCGGAATCCCAACTTGGACTAACTGACTCACGGTTTCTGTCATGGCTGGATATCCTCCCTCCAGTTTCACCCCTTGGGCACCAGTTTCTTTGAGAATTCTTCCGGCTGAATGAATTGCTTGTTGGGTACTTTCTTGATAGGTTAAAAAGGGTAAATCCACCACTAATAAAGCCTGTTTTACTCCCCGTCGTACTGCCTTAGCGTGATGAATTATTTCATCTAAAGTTAAGGGTAAAGTAGTGTCATATCCTAACCCTACCATCGCCAGAGAATCCCCGACTAAAACAATATCAATTCCGGCTTGATCTATCAATTGAGCGATCGCATATTCATAAGCTGTTAATACCGTAATGCGTCGCCCTTGCTGTTTCCACTGACTTAATTGTTGGGTTGTAACTGGCATTTACTAATTTTAGATAAGTTGAGCAACAGATTGAATAGTTTACAATTTGGGTTTACAATTAAATTGTTATGAAGATTTTGTTAGTAGAAGATGACCCACTCACCAGTACCACCTTATCTGAAATTTTACTCGCTCATCAATACACCGTAACTACTGCCAACGATGGGCTAACAACCTTAGAAATGGTTGAAACCTTTGTCTATGACTTAATTATATTAGATATTGGTATTCCTAAACTAGATGGAATTAGTGTTTGTAAACAGTTACGCAGTAAGGGATATCAAAATCCTATTTTACTATTAACCGCTAGGGATAGCAGTACCGACCGGGTGATGGGATTAGATGCCGGAGCCGATGATTACGTCGTTAAACCCTTTGACATCAACGAATTAATGGCAAGAGTCCGGGCTTTATTACGCCGGGGAAAATCTGTTTCTACGGCAGTAATGACCTGGGAAAATCTCAGTTTTGATCCCATTAACAACGAGGTCAAATCCGGGGAGAGGCTAATACATCTTACCTCAAAAGAATACTGTTTACTAGAATTGTTTTTACTTAATCCTAAGCGGATTTTTAGCCGCCGGGCTATTTTAGATCGCCTATGGGATTTTGCCGAATCTCCAGGGGAAGAAACTGTCAGTACCCATATTAAATGTTTGCGACAAAAACTTAAAGCCGCCGGAAATGCCAACCCCATTGAAACTGTACATGGTTTGGGATATCGTTTGCGAGCGCCCAGAGATCCCTCAGAGTCCCAACCCGCAACCACCTCCTTCAACTCTCAACAAGAGATATCAGCAATTACCTCTAGGATTTGGGATAATTTTAAGGACAGGGTTAAAATACAAATTGGGATTTTAGAACAAGTCTCCCCAGCCTTACTCCAAAGAACACTCACCCCCGAACTTCAGCAACAAGCTAGAAACGAAGCTCATAAATTAGCGGGATCTCTGGGAATTTTTGGACGGCGGGAAGGTTCACAAGTGGCCAGAGAATTGGAATGTTTACTCGAACTCCCCAAGCTAGAGGTTAACCAAGCTCAGTTAATTTCGGATTTAGTTGTTAGTCTCAGTCTCGAAGCTAGTCGAGAAACCCCATTAACGCCCCTGTCTTCTGAACCTGTGGCCTATTCTCCCTTAATTTTAATTGTCGATGATGACTTAATGTTGGCAGAAAGAATTAGGGTGGAAGCGATCGCCTGGGGATTAAGAATTGAAATGGCGACAGATATATCTGTTGCGCGTAAAATGATTGCCCAAAATCCTCCTAATATTATTCTACTGGATTTGGGCTTTTCCAGTCTCCAGGAAGATGGTTTAACCCTATTAAAAGAACTCAGCCATAGAGTTCCTCAAATTCCGGTAATTACTTTAACCGGAAGGCAAAGTTTAACTGATCGTGTCACCGTCGCCCGTTTGGGAGTTAAGATATTTCTACAAAAGCCTTTACCTGCCTATGAAATTCTCAAGGCGATCACCGAGGTATTATCCCAGTCTAGGTCAGGGAAAGGAAATCGAGTTTTAATTGTCGATGATGATCCTGATCTTTTGAACTATATTTCTAACCTGTTGGAATTGAAGGGTTTAAGTGTAACTACCCTAGAAAAATCAGAACAATTTTGGGAAGTCTTACTAGATTGTCGTCCAGATCTATTAATTTTAGATTGGGAAATGCCGGGTTTCAATGGCTTAGATATTTGTCAAGCGGTGCGAACTGATCAACGGTGGCGCCATCTTCCGATTATCTTTTTTTCCGTACACACGGAGGAAACCTCTATTATGCAAGCCTTTGCCGTAGGAGCCTCAGACTACCTGAGCAAAACTGCTTCACCAGAAACTCTAATTACTCAAGTGTTGCGCCGTCTGCAACCTGTCTGATGGGTAATTATGAATTACGAATTGGGAATTACGAATTGGGAATGGGGCTAGATATCCTAACAGTCTTAGCAGTTGTTATCCCCTGTGTATCAAGATTAGATATCAATTTAACCTGAGAACCTCTGTTACTTAAGTTTACAATTGCGAGAGTGTTCATTGATCAAATGATTAACTTTAATTGATTTCACTTGCAATTTACAAGAGGAATGATTATTGTATTAACAGAAGCAAAAAAGAGCTTCTTTGACAGATCAGCAAACGGTGTTCAAACGGTAAAATCTCTATTTAAAGGAGGCCCGAAACACGTTTTCTTGAGAGTCCAGGTTAAGTGAAATTAGGAGGTTAACAAAACTGTTTCATCTAACGTCTGTCATCTTCCGCAGTAACTCTTTCTTTAGTTGCTGATATTTCCTCTAGTGAACCAAATGGGAGCAATGTAACTTCGTTGTTAACAAGTATACAACTCCAAACTTACGGATTATAAATGAGGAAGTTCCTCAGCTTGACTAGGAGGTCAGTTACGCTGTTTAAGGTCAATAAAATCTGTCTTGTGGAATACGAACAACAGTACCCATCATTAATCCTTACACTTCCCCCAATCATGGTAAAGGGAGCAATGCAACTGAGCATTAAGCCTTAGTGCAACTCTACATCATCCAATACAGGAGAGGAAATCACTAGGAAAATGGACTTCGGGTACTGTTGTTTTAGGTAGAAAAATTTTATCGCCACGCTGCAATTTTAGCGATTACCACCATTTCAGAATTTGAAATAAATATTCAATTGATAGAATTAACTCACCCTTGGTTAAACCCGGAAGGTTTAACGAAGGGTGAGTCATGGTTTGCTGGATATTTAGTCGATATTAAGTTGGTTTCCCCGGCGATATTGTTGATACGCAGCAAAAAATAACCCTAACAGGGTCACAAAAATTAAACCCAGAACAATTCCCGACAATAATGGTTCTACCACTGGATAACTCCTTAGTGTTAATTTGAGCAATTAATCTTTAATCATACCGTTAACCGTTGACGCTTCACGGTTGAGTGATCTTGCTCTTGACCGGACAACACTGTGACATCTTTATTGATAAACTAAGTAGAATGTAAAGATTCTTGTAGATCAGTCTCAAATTATTAGAAACACCTTGAATAACCAGCTTGCGATTACAGAAATTGAAGTCCTGATGAAACGGGCCGCCTTCGCCATCCTAGGGTTGATGGTTTTGATCCTGGGTTGGATTTTTGTCCTTCCTAAGCTACAGGTTTCTGATCCCTATGTGGAGAAAGTTTTATCCCTCAAAGGTAATTTTGTCCGAGGAGAGGAAATTTTTCTCTATAACTGTGCTGGGTGTCATGCTTGGCAAACTGATCGTCAAGTGGGGCCAAGTCTGGAGGGTGTTTCCCAACGGAAATCAGAAGTGGGGATCATTCAGCAGGTCATTGGTGGTAAGACCCCGCCCATGCCCAAATTTCAACCCACTGTCAGGGAAATGGCCGACCTGTTGAGTTATCTGGAAACCTTATAACCAGAATAACCAGAAACAATCTAAAAAAGTCTTGATCAAAATTAATAACTTTTGCTAGAATGAGAAACGTTGCTGGTGTAGCTCAGTGGTAGAGCAGCTGATTTGTAATCAGCCGGTCGCAAGTTCAAATCTTGTCACCAGCTTTTGTTTTTTCTTTCTATTGCTTAATCGCCCCGGTAGAGACGTTGCATGCAACGTCTCTACCGGGATGGGGAATGTGTAGCCAACATTTTATGATGGAATATTAGCAACGCTTTAACGCCAAAGACGATTTTCCAAATCTCTAACCTGACGCTCTAGGCGGTCGAGGCGTCCGCGTAACTCATCAAGTTCGGACTGACGGGGAACACCCACATCCTGCATTAAATTACGGAATTGGCGCTGCATTAGTTCTTCTAAGCTGGTTTGGTCGAGTTTTAGACCCTGCATCATATCATCTACAAACTTTTTGGCTTGGTCTGTATTCATCGTCCCGTCTTTGACCCACTGATCAGTTGCTTCCTGCAATTTTTCTGCCACTAGGGAAGTTGTGCCAATACCAATCATCAACAGTTGTCGCAGTAAATTATTTTGATTATCCATTGTTTTGTGACCTGATTAGGCCGCTAAAGTGCAAATATAAAGCTAGGCTTTATTTCTCAACTGACTTACACTTTCTATTTTGTAGTATTTTCTCCAAATTCGCAGATTCAATTTTTAAAGGTTTGAACCGTTAGCTGTCCCATAGACTTCCCAGTTGACGATATCGTGTAATAAGGCTTGATATCCTCGGACATTGGGATGAAGACCATCGTCGCTTAAGTTTAGTCGCAGCCAATTTTCTCCTCGTTTTAACCAAAGATCAAAGATATCCAGATAGGGAATTTGACGTTGTTCACAGGCTAATTTTGTAGCTTGTTTGTAACGATATTGATCGGTGTGATTATAATAAAAACAGTTGAGAAATGGCATTTTACTTTCATCGACAGGTACCATTCCTATAAATAAAACTGGACAGACATTGACCGCTTGATCTAATAAGTGAGTAACTTGGGTTTTCCATTGGTCAAATTCTGTAAAACCCTTTCCGTTAGGGTGTCCTAAACGGGGAGAATCATTCAGACCAACAGAAAGAATCATTAATTCAGGTAGGCGATTTCGCAATTGTCCGCGATGATTCCATTCCTTTTCTAGTCGTTGTGAAACCTGAGCCACACCGTTTCCTCGCACTCCTAAATTATATAGGGCATGACCTGTATTTCCTGGGGACATCCACTGACGACGTAAACGTTCCACCCAGCCGCCACCAACGGGATCACCAAAACCATAAATAAGACTATCTCCAAGGGCAACAATTCTCAGGGGAGAAGCAGAAAGATAATGCTCTGGAAAATAAGATAAACACTGCGTAGAAAGGGTTCGCATAGGAGGGTTATATATAAGGTTATATTGAAGCCGAGCCGATAAAATTCACAACCGTAAAATCCCAGGTTTTGATTAGACTTTGCTCAATATCCTGTATCTAAAGTTGTTACCTTTATCCTATATGTGTAGTGTAACCTTAGTGAATTTAAAAAAAAAGTTCCCTACGAACTTTTTAGATTAGAATTTCTAATCAATCCTCCTAATGATTGTATAGATTAGCGCTCTAAATTAGTCTAAATATTTATTGTTTTTTAATAAAATACATATTTCTAGCAAATTAATAGATTTTTTTACTTGACACAAACCCAAAAAGTGGTCTATAATTGATGGATGGGATCAAAAAAATGGCAAAAATAATGGCACAATACCTAAAAAGTTGGGAATCTCCCCGCTCGCCAGGGAGAAACATTAAAGGAAAAGGCGGTTCTGCGAGGGCGCGACAACTGAAAAAACAACGTCAAACCCTGAGAAATAAACTAAATCAGCAAACAAAGCAACGGGAAGGATCAGTCAGATTCCTTCCCGATTTTTTTAAGGAGATTCTCTTTGAATATTCGGGCAGATCTTTGTATTAAATTGAACGGATGAGGGACGATCTTGCCAATGGTTGAGTAACTGTTGCAACTCGCTTTTTAAGATTTCCAAGGCGGTAATTTGCTGATTAATCTCCTCAACTTTGCTCGCTAAATGTTGTTTGACCTCCTGACAGGGAAGTTCCCCCTGATCGCTAATCTTTAAAATATCTCTAATTTCATTTAAACTTAAACCCAAAGATTGAGCGCGTCTGACAAAAGCTAAACGGTTAATTACTGACGGATCAAAAAGTCGATACCCGGACTCTGACCTTTCAACGGTTGGTGCTAACAAACCAATTTCTTCATAATAGCGAACTGTTTTCACTGATAGGCAACTCCGTTGGGCAACATCACCAATTTTTAACTTTCTATCTGCAATTAAAGCCTCCATTTTCCGTCACCCTGATATCAAATAGAATTATAACCCCTAAAGATGATCAATCCTAGCCTTTCCCATCACGATTTTTAGTTTTATTTCTTTGAGATTGAACAATAATAAAAACCGCAATAACTCCCAAACCAATCGTCATTTCTGGTTCGGGAACACTAGCAGCTTTACTGAGGGGATTATTAGGTTTATTTAACTGTTCTTTACCATCCTCTATCTTACGATTAAAGCGATCGCTAGAGGCTTCTGCTGCTTTCAATGCTTGACGTTGCTCATCATTAACTAGAACAATCATTGAAGAATACGGGGTAACAATATTATAGGTTTTGGCGATCGCATGAATAGCATCTAATTCAGCTAGTTGTTGTTGATGGTTTTTCTGACTTAACCCCCGAACTAATAACCTGGCTGCGATCGGTTGAAACCCATTAGATTCCGTTGCTTTTTCTGTAGTTTTTTCCATTAACCAAGCATAGCCATCCGCCACCGTCAAAATCGTAGGTTTTTCTTGATTTTTGTCTGGTTTTTGTTTATTTGAAACTGCTAATTTTTGGCTTAATTGTTCCGTTGTCGCCAGGCGTTTAATCACTTCAGAAATATCGGTAGAAACCCCACCCCCACTATTTTGAATCATCTTTAAAGTCCCATCTTCATAAGCAGGAGCAAGGGAACCTAAATGCACAATCCACAGGGGAACTGAAAGCTGGGGAACCCCGGTTTTATCTTCCGATAATTCATAACTTCCCTCATNNGTCATCACTAATTAACACAATTCCGTCGTAGGATTTATTTCCCCGCAACTGGATAAACTGGCGCAACATTTCCTGAATTTGTAGGGTTCCATAAAAGGCTTTTTGATTCCCTTGAAACTGAGGCAAATAATTAACAAATTGGGGTTGATTTCCCGCCGTTGCGGTTACATATAAATCTGCTTGATTATTGGCAAGAACATTATTCTTAAACCAATCCAATGTTTTTGCTAATTCCTGTTTATGGTTTCCCATGCTGCGAGAGGTATCCAAAATAATTGCAAATTGCTTATTTTGGGGTAGAATATAATCTTTTTTAGCTAAGGGTTTGGCTGTAATTTTGTAATTTTCTAAGGTGACTTGATGGGATTGAATTGGTTGTTGAGAAGTGGCTAAACTTGTTTCTAACCAATCTTTTTCAGAGCCTTTAATTGATTTTTGATTTCTAATTCTTTCTGTATTTTTTGTCCAGAAAATATTGCGTTTTTCTCCCAATTTAGGTAAGGGCAATTTATTCTCTTGAACCATAACTTTATAGGTTAACCAAAGGTGTAATTCTGCGGGAGGATTAGGATTATTTTTATCCCAAGAAATTGATTTAGGCGGAATCGGAAAAGCACGCAGTCGATAATGTTGGGTTCCGACTTGTTCTAACAATGCCGGGTCAACTGGACGTTCCCGTTTAACTTGAGAATTATACACTTTTTGAGCCGCACCCCTCGGAGAAACTGTAAAGGGAAAACGGGTAGCTTTATTATTAGTATCTCCTAACCAAATTCCAGTAATTACGGCGGTTTCTGGTAAGGAAAAGGAGTAAAAAATTTCCTCTACATCCTTGGTTTGATTTTGATAAACTTCGTGAATTTCCACCTCTCCCCAGTCCCCATGTTCTTGAACTGTAACCTCTTGTTTTGCTAACCAAACTTTTTTCTGATTAATATTCAATAACCCGGCTTTAGCATCATCTAAAATAACTGTAGATTTCAGCGCGTGTTGAATCGCCAGACGTTCTCCTTTTTCAATGGGAGTATCAAAAAATTGAGCGTAGAGTTTGTCGGCTTTCTCGGCATCTTGATCTAAATCTCCTTGATAGAGAAAGGGAGACATCAGTTGATTATAACTATTCTGAAGACCATCTAATAAGGGTTGAGGTAAATTGAAAATATCTTTATACATTGCCTCAATAGAATTACTATCTTTGACCGCTCCTAAATAACGATATGGGGATAGATAGGCGTTAACTAATCCTTTACGGATAGATTCAGATTGGGCTAATAATGCTTGTTTTTGTGGCTCAGTTTGGGGAATATTTTCTAACTTTTTAAAGGCTAAAATTTGAGGTTGCTGTTGAAAACCTATTAATAATACTATCCAAAGTGTCACAACTCCTAACGAGATTTGGGCGGTACGAATTCGACCATATTGGGTTGCAAAGTTGCGTAAAATTCGTTGTCCTGAGTGAACATAAAGAGCAACTAAAGCCGAAGGCATTCCTAAAAATAGTGTGGCTGTTCCCGCGAAAAGAATCGTCAGCAAAGTAAAACCCAAGAAGAAATTATGAGTTAAATCCCACCACAAATATTCTAACCAATGGAATAAAAAGAACTGCCGCAGGAGAACAACAGCAGCAGGAACGGCATAATATAAAAGAACAATTCCTAAATAGAATCCTACTAATAACATCAAGCTATGGACAGCTAGTTGTATTCCCGATAAAAATTGATAGGTTTTATGCTGTTTTTTTCCTAAATATCCCCACAATAATTCTACAAAAAAGGCAGCTATACAAATTAAGATGGTACTTAATACTAAACGGCTGGCTGGGGTCATTTCTCGCAGGATAAATAATCGCACCAGACAGAATAAAAATAACGGTGCTTCTACACCATAAAATAATCGGATTAACTCTACAGGTCTTTGGCGAAAACGCTGATTTGCAATGATGACGCAAACAGTGGGAATTGCAATTAAAGCGAGNNCCTATTTCTCCAGTCAAGGTAGCTAAAACTAGGAAAATTGCGATAAAGGGTAAAATCCAAATATAAACAACGGTTAGGAAGGTCACATTCCACAACCAAAAAATTAATTTGAACAGAGAATGAATGGTTTTAGTTGTATTCATATCGCCTCATTAAGCTGTTTATGAAGTTAGAGATTAGAACGAAAACTATCGCACCCACTCAGT
>DMPJ01000548.1:1536-1972 GCA_003456035.1 Planktothrix sp. UBA8402 | reverse complement strand
AAATAAAAAAGCTCAGGTATTGCTACCTAAGCTTTTTTATTTAGATGATCAAATCGAGGATATCCTCGCAGTCAATCCTAATTGGAGTGGTCAAGAAGCAATTTAATAGCGACTACGACCACCGCCGCCACCACCACCATAACCGCCACCACGATTACCACCACCGCCAAAAGATCCTCGGTCTTCTTTAGGTTTGGCTTTGTTCACTTTCAGGTTTCGACCCATCCATTCTGCGCCATCAAGGTTTTGAATGGCGTTTTCTTCTTCAGCATCATTTCCCATTTCCACGAATGCAAAGCCACGGACTCGACCTGTTTCACGATCCGTAGGAAGTTGAACCCGTTTAACAGTACCATACTCTGCAAAAACACCGTTCAGATCGGTTTCATTAACTTCATAAGAAAGATTGCCAACATAAATAGACATGGGGGATCTC
>DMPJ01000548.1:0-1509 GCA_003456035.1 Planktothrix sp. UBA8402 | reverse complement strand
CTACAAACAAAAGCTACAACCGAACTTTACTCTCATTGATTAGTGTAGCACAATCTGTTGAAAAAAAGGTATTGATAGTTACTGGTTTTCCAGACAAATATTCAAACAACCAGCAATGCTTCAATTCTAGGGATTTAGCAGGATCAAGAAACTGAAAAAACTCTAAAATAAAAAAGCTCAGGTATTGCTACCTAAGCTTTCTTATTTAGATGAAAGCAAGCATATCGTCGCAGTCAATCCTAATTGGAGTATCGGCCACCACCGCCACTACGATTACCGCCGCCGCCGCCGCCGCCGCCACGATTACCACCGCCACCACCATAGCTGGGGCGACTACCTGAGTTTTCGCGGGGTTTGGCTTTGTTCACTTTCATGGTTCGACCCATCCATTCTGCGCCATCGAGTTCACCAATTGCTTTTTCTTCTTCTTCGTTACTTGCCATTTCCACAAAAGCAAAGCCCCGCACTCGATCTGTTTCACGATCTTTAGGGAGTTGAACCCGTTTAACAGTACCGTATTCTGAGAAAACTTGACTCAGATCGTCTTCTGTAACTTCATAAGAAAGATTGCCGACATAAATAGACATGGGGGATCTCCAAAATCAAAATAGTGCGGAGGTTAGAATTTCGGAGAGAAGCCTGTCCAAACCAAACGGGAAATGCCCATAAAGACTACAAACAAAAGCTACAACCGAATTTTACTCTCACTGATTACTTTAGCACAACCTGTTAAAAAACAGGTATTGACACTCCCCAAACCACTATGGGGATTTAGCTGGGGATTCTTGCTTCACTGAGGAATACTTTTAGCGCAAGCACTTCGAGTTTTACATCCTTTCCACAAGCCTAAAATCCGGTATGTCTTACCGTATACCAAAAACCTTCGCCTACCAAGATCCCCAGCATTGATTGGATTTTCGTGGGTTGGATGTTGTATTGAACAACTTAGTAGCTTCGTGAGTAATTTTTTTTATCTCCCCAACTATCTCCAGAAGACTTGCGTTCTTCACGGGGTCGGGCTTTATTCACTTTCAGAACTCGACCCATCCATTCTGCGGTGTCTAGTTCACCAATTGCTTTGGTTTCTTCGTCATCTGTTGCCATTTTGATGAAGCCAAAACCCCGTTTTCTCTGGGTTTCCCGGTCAACTGGGATTTGAACATCTGTAACAGAACCATACTCACCAAACACTTCTTTGAGGTCGGTTTCTGTTACGTCGTAAGACAGATTGCCTACATAAATTGTCATTAATTACCTTTTCAGTCAAAAATCAACGGGTGTGCGGAGATTGGAATTCGGAGCCAAGCGGGTAGAACTTACACTAAAGAGCGAAAATATTCCTGATGCCATAGCAAACTAAGCTGCCGATATCTAATCCTGATGTAATTATAACACTCTTTTTGGGAAAAGCTATATCTATCTTTTGACCGACTTAATTTTGGGGACTCGATCATGCGTGAACGAACCTGACGGTCAACTGGGTACAGTTAGACCGCAGGCTTCTTTTTC
>DMPJ01000169.1:798-4600 GCA_003456035.1 Planktothrix sp. UBA8402 | reverse complement strand
CATTTCGGTCGGTGCAGTTAATAGTAGCAACAGCAATAACCTGCAATTTGCCACTTTCTCTAACCCCGCAGGCGTTAAATCGTCTAATTTCGTCGTTGCACCTGGAGTTGATGTTTGGTCTACCGTACCCAAAATCATCTATACAACGATGGGTGGGACTTCAATGTCTGCACCTTACGTTTCAGGGGTAATTGCCCTGATGTTAGAAGCTAATCCTAAGCTTACTGTTGATCGGATTCAAGATATTTTAATTCAAACGGCTAATCCCCAAGCCATTACTGGAATTGAAATTTCGACGGTGATTCCGCCGGATGTAGCGATCGCATAATTAACAATAAAATGTCAGGGAATCGATCTATAATTAATTATAATTCCCTGCATTTTATTGTCGGCGAGTCATTGCCATCACAGCCTCAACCGTAAGTTCAGATATATTACCCAAGGTCGGCAAAGTATCTATACCTGAACAAACTAATGGTAACTCATCACCCCGCCAGACCCAAATTTGTTGACGAGAGATATCAATTAACCAAGCTAATTGTGTTCCGTTACTCAGACAGTGGAGAATCTTTTTCTGTAAATCTAAAGTATTTTGATCTGGTGAGCGAATTTCAATTAACCAATCTGGCGCTCCGTTAAATGGCCCGTCTTCATCGGCAAGGCGATCGCAATTAATAATAGCAATATCGGGCACGGGTGAGTAGGGAGGCACCAGACAGCGTAACTCTTGCACGGCCTCAAACTGATCGGTATGATGATTAATATAATTAACTAGATTGCGTTGTAACCGTGATCGAAACAGCGTTGGCATTGGTTTTTGAATCCCTTGGCCATTAATTAATTCCCATGCTGGAGACGCTTCAATATTAGGTTGAGAAAGAAACTCTGCGAGGGAGATTTTTGTGACTGACTTCATAATGTAGTAAGCCCTTCAGGGCTTTCTGAGTCCTAAAGGACTCACTACAAATCGTAGTAAGCCCTTCATGCTTTCTGAGATTTTAAGTTTAGGAGTCAATTATTCTCCATCTTCCTGATCAACTTCGCTTTTAATTTGATTCCAAACTGATAAAACCCCTTCCATCCAACTTTTAACAAAGGTTAATTTATTTTGATCATCATCGGGTAATAAATAACTCAATTCACCCGCGTCTAAACGACATTCATTTTGATAGTGGTGATTATCCAAAAAATCCCACATATAGATAAATGCTTCTGTGTCAAGCTCAATCCCGGCAACACTCAGATTTTTAATCCGGTGCAGTTCTTGATAAGATAAAACACTTACTGATTTAACCCCACAATTAAATCCGAATTCGTGGACTTGTTTCGAGATCGTTTCTTTGTCTTCGCGTAAGCGTTTAACCAAGGATTCAGAATCAAAGGTTGGTGTGATTTGTTCTTGTAGAGAAATAGCCATAATTCAAGCCTCCTGGTAAATACCAGATTAGTAAATGGGTTAAAATTGGGAAACTATAGCAATCTAATCCAATTCGTAAACTCTCTATATTTCGGATTTAAAAGGATTGATTACTTTTGGATATAACGATTGAAAATTTATCGAAAAATGATCGGCTAAATGAAATTTATCCAGAAGGTTATATCTGGTAATTTTATTCGGCTTTATCATCATTAAGTTCATCTTTGATTTGACCCCAAACTGTTAATACGCCTTCCATCCAACCTTCTACAAAAATTGATTTATTTTCCTCGTTTAAGAGGGTTAATTCCCGGAGCTCATCAGCTTCAAATTCCATATTTGGGTCGGGTTGACGACTGGCTAACAATTCCCACATACCTGCAAAGGAATTGGCTTCGATTCTGACATGACCTTGACTCAGATGTTCAATGCGTTGGAATTCTTTATAGGAAAGGGTCATCGCAGATTTAATGCCTAATTTACGGCCTTGTTCTTTGATTTGCTCTACTAACAGTTTTTTTTGTAGTTTCAGACGGTCAACCAGTTGTTGATGGTTAAAGGTCAATGCTTGAGTGTTGGTTTCTTTGATTGTAATAGCCATGTTTAGAGCCTCCTGGCACACGCCAGATATGTTGATTTCTTGTTTCACAGTCTGCAATCGCTCATACAACCCATCGGGGATGGCAATAGTCAGTCGTTTGGCACACATCGTTTTTAACTTTTCTGTGTATAGATATACAATAACGCAACTAATTACATAACGGTAGCTATTGTTACATTTTTTTACATACTTTTTGCTATCTGACCCGATCATTATGTATTTAGGGGGTTTCAGGCGAGGATGGTAACAAGCGTTATGTAATTAAGAGGATGATTGGACAAAGTTATGTAACGATGGGGTGGACATATCGCCAGCGCAAAAACCCGGTTTCTACCAGAAACCGGGTTTTTATTCCCCAAGGGATTAATAAATTCTGATCAAGTTCAATCTAATTCTCGCCGCCCTTCTAACGCCCGTACTAAGGTAATTTCATCGGCATATTCTAACTCGCCGCCCATCGGTAAACCAAAGGCAATTCGGGTGACTCTGGTAAAAGGTCTTAATAGTTGACCTATATATAATGTCGTGGTTTCGCCTTCAATACTGGGACTAATAGCAATAATCACTTCTTTAATTTGTTGTTGACTCACCCGACGCACTAGGGGTTGAATGGTTAATTGTTCTGGCCCAACCCCATCCATCGGGGAAATTACACCCCCCAAAACATGATATTTGCCCTTATATTCCCGGGTTTTTTCTAAAGCAATCACATCCCTGGAGTCGGAGACCACACAAATTGTATCGGGGTCGCGTTGGGGGTTACGACAAATTTCACAAACGGGTTCAGCCGAAAGATGAAAACAAACCTGACAAAAACCGACTTGCTGTTTCGCATCCAATAACGCCTGGGCTAAGGCTTGCACGTCTTCATCAGGACGCTTAATAATATGAAGCGCTAGGCGTTGGGCAGTTTTTGGCCCCACACCGGGTAAATGTTGTAATTGCTCTATTAACCGAGCTAAGGGACGAGTATAAACCGTTGGACTGCCTCCAATTCCAAACCGTAGTAAGCCCTTCAGGGCTTTCTGAGAGAGAGTCCTAAAGGACTCACTACAAACGTAGTAAGCCCTTCAGGGCTTTCTTAGAGTCCTAAAGGACTCACTACATCTTACCTTAAAAATTCCCCCTCTCCTTCCCGACCTATCTATTCGGTTTCCGCATAGAAACTATGCTCAATGGGTTTTGATTGTTTGAAGAAGTGTGACTAAGCTAAGGACAACAAGCGAAAAAACGAATAACCTAAATAAAATCTGTATGTTTGAATTAATCCCTTTTCATAAATTCCGTGATACTCCCAGTGTCCGTTTTTTTGATATTACAATTGCTAATTCTAACGCCCGGGATTTAGTCTTCCATGAAGGGCCAGCTATTAGTCCTAATAACACTGAAACCGGATATTGGCAATTTTATCTTCATCCCCATCAAGAAGATAATTTGTTAGCGGTGAGTGGGGGACGTACCTTTTATTTAGTTAATTTTGCTTGGAAAAATCCCTATCATATTGTTAGATTAGATGCTAACCGTCACATTCTCAGACTTCCCCCAGGAACTTTCCATCGTTCAGTATCAGACCCCGATGGTTCTTTGGTATTAAACCAAGCTGTTAGAACGGCAGAAGCTACTATTCAAAGGGAGTTTCGCGTTTATAATAGTTTTGAAATTCCCCGTTTGCTTAGAGTTACTTCTAAATTCGGCCCGAAACCAATTCTACACGGTTTTGATCAGGAAGAACGACAAGCTGCTTAAATTAGTATAACCTCAGAAACCGGGTTTCTTCCAGAAAC
>DMPJ01000169.1:0-769 GCA_003456035.1 Planktothrix sp. UBA8402 | reverse complement strand
AGGAATTTCTCGACTGGTGATTATAATACAACTTTGATGGTTAATTTCTCCTAGTTGTTGCAGCAGTTGCCCATATTCTTCATATCCATTTCGGTAGTTTCCTGTTAACATTCTATCTTGAAAAATGGTATCAAACCCATCAAANNATAATTAAACAGCGATGGTTTTGTAAGTATTCAATAAAGCGTAAAATTTCGACTTCAATTATTTGATAAACTTTCGGGGGGGGGGAGAGCAAAGAATAATCACATATTTCTGTTAGTAATTCAGATAAAGATAAACCAGTATTAAGGTTATAATAGAAAACAAATTCAAACTGTTGCTTAATTTCCTGCATCAGTTTAACTGATAAGGCAGTTTTTCCAATCCCCACCATCCCTAAAATAGCAATCAAGCGACAATTTTCTTCTAAAATCCAGTGTTTTAGCGTTGAGAGTTCAGTGATTCTACCATAAAAAAAGGAGACATCAATTGCTGTCTTTAAACCATAAGATTTGAGATGATTTCTAATTTTTTCTGATGCTAATTTTTTAGCTATTATGATCTTTAAACAGAAAGAACAATCATGAGTCGTTAATGGTTTTGATNNCAATCTCAGACTTACTAGATATCTGTTTTGATTGATGGGAATAGGAGTGAATAACCGCATGAAAAGTAGATTTACTAACGGGAATTCCTAGGATTTGAGAGAGCGATCGCCACAAATGAGAACCCACTCCTTTAATATAGTCTGTATCGTAGCCAAAGGCTGTGGCAATTTGTTGATAGG
>DMPJ01000105.1 GCA_003456035.1 Planktothrix sp. UBA8402 | reverse complement strand
TTAGCGAAGAATCAACCACCCGGACACCGCCTTGGGGTCAGGTTAGCTTACTAGAAGAAGGCGATCGCTATCGGATTAATCGAATTGTGGTCAATCCGGGTTATCATATTAGTACCCAGATGCACTATCATCGCAGTGAACACTGGATTGTTGTCGCCGGAACCGCTAAAGTGATCTGTGGCGGGCAAGAAACCCTACTACTTCCAAAACAGTCCACCTATGTTCCCATGAATACCCCCCACCGCCTAGAAAATCCTGGGGTAATTCCTTTGGTGATGATTGAAGTTCAAAATGGCGAATATTTAGGGGATGATGATATTACTCGTTTTCCCGAAGAAGATGCCAAAAGAAAGACGAAAAAATAACTCGACAAAACGCACAAAATGAGAGACAATTTACCTGAGTCTATCTATTTTATCCTTTACTAAAATACTCATGGATTTAAAGTCTCTCATTCGCGATATTCCTGATTTTCTNNGAGCTCAACAACTTACGCAATGAAGTCAAAATGCTTAAACAGCGCAACTCCAAACACCGTATTGACTCAGATAAACTACAAAGTAAAATTCGAGAACTCGAAGGGCGTATTGACGCACTAATTTAAAGGAATCCTATGATTTTAACACCTGAAGACAAAACTATTTTAGAAGCCTCAATCCGTGATATTCCTGATTTTCCCAAACCAGGAATTTTATTTCGAGATATTACCACCCTGTTACAAAACCCCCAGGGACTTCGATATACAATTGATTCTTTAACCGAAAAATGTCGTCCTTTGTCTCCTGACTATATTCTAGGGATGGAGTCCAGAGGATTTTTATTTGGAATGCCTTTAGCCTATCAATTAGAAGTGGGTTTTATTCCTATCCGTAAACCCAAAAAATTACCCGCAGCCGTCTATCGGGCCGAATATGAATTAGAATACGGGACAGATTGTTTAGAAATGCACCAAGATGCCATTTCATCGGGGCATAAAGTCTTAATTGTTGATGATTTAATTGCCACTGGAGGCACAGCAAAAGCCACAGCAGAATTAGTTCAACAAGCCGGGGCTACGATAGCAGGATTTTGTTTTGTGGTTGAACTCACCGGGTTAAAGGGACGGGAACAATTGCCAGATGTTCCGGTAATTAGTCTGTTACAATATGATTAATAGTTTTAGGGTTTTTCGAGGGAAAATTTGTTAGTTATTAAAGGGAAAAATTCAGGTTATGCGTGAAACATTAGTCTATATTGGTAAGCGATTATTACAAGCGCTTTTAACTCTACTTTTAGCATCGGCTTTATGTTTTGCCATTACTCAACTTGCCCCCGGAGATTATTTAGATAACCTCTCCAATAATCCGCAAATTTCCCCCGAAACCTTAGAACAATTGCGACAACAATTTCACCTAGATAAATCTCCCCTAGAGCAATATTGGTATTGGTTAACCCAAATTATCACTAGGGGAAATTTTGGCTTTAGTTTTGCTAATCAACGTTCCGTTACTTCCTTGCTTATAGAACGGGTTCCTGCTACCTTATTATTAGCATTTTCATCGTTAATTTTAACCTGGGCAATCGGGATTCCATTAGGGATAATTGGGGCGGTGAATCAGAATCGTTTTACTGACCGATTTTTGCAAGTTATTAGTTACACCGGACAGGGTTTTCCCAGTTTCATCACCGCTTTATTATTATTATTTTTGGCTCAAAAAACTTCCCCCCTATTTCCCGTTGGCGGCATGACCAGTATTAATTTCCCAGATTTATCACCCTTGGGAAAAATAGCCGATATTGCTTGGCATAGTATTTTACCGACATTAGCATTAAGTATTACCAGTTTTGCCGGGTTACAAAGATTAATGCGGGGGCAACTTTTAGATGTTTTACGCCAGGATTATATTCAAACGGCGAGGGCAAAAGGGCTACCGGAAAATCGGGTTATTTATGTTCACGCTCTGCGGAATGCAATTAACCCTTTAATCACATTATTAGGCTTTGAATTTGCCAGTTTATTAGGGGGAGCTTTTATTGCCGAAACCTTTTTTAACTGGCCCGGATTGGGTAAATTAATTTTACAAGCGGTACAACAACAGGATTTATATTTAGTTATGGCGAGTTTAATGATGGGGGCTGTAATGTTAATTATTGGTAATTTATTAGCGGATTTACTATTAAAAGCCGTTGACCCTCGAATTAAATTAGAAGATTTACGATGAAATTTTAGCGGTAAAATAGAGATAATAGGATCAAAATAAATTGGGTTAAACCTAGTTTGCAATTTTAAGGAGACGGTTTAAATGCTCTCTGAAGTTTATTATATTCTGCGCTCAATTNNGCCTATTTATTATTATTTTCAGAAAATTTTGATGCTTTGAGTTATTTAAACAAACACGCCCGGGATGTCAAAGATCGGTTTGCGGTAGAATCGGTTACGGGTTATCAAATTAAACCGATTTTACAGCGCTGGGGATTTACTGGTATTGCGATGGTTAAAGATCCCCTTTTACCGCAGATTGAATTTATCCAAATTAAACCAAATTAACAGCTTAATGAAACAAAGTTAAGTGATGGAGTTTGATAGCGATC
>DMPJ01000234.1 GCA_003456035.1 Planktothrix sp. UBA8402 | reverse complement strand
TCCAAAATGAGTCAACCCAAAATACTCACCCAGTTTTCGCTTTTGTCGTCCCTTCATAAGGGAAGCATAAGGCTCTGGGTATATTGTCTTACCGAGCGGCGCTGAAATCAATTCTGCTGAAATTGGGGATTGCTTCACAACTCATCCTTCCTTACTGTGTAATGGTTGAGCGGTTTATATCGTTACGTCGTGTCCTAGTTTTGCACGAAACTGTTCTGGGGGAGAAATCTTTTAACTTTTGGATAAACTCTATGGGGTTAAACGTAGGGATTCAAGTGGGATGAAAAAATCAATATATCATTTTTTCCTGTTTTTTTGTTGTTCATGTATTTTAATGTTTGGGAACATAATTTAACACTAAAACCTCATTAATTTTACCTCGCTTAAGAGCATTAGAGTTAATACTACGGGTTGCAGAAACGGTTTTTATTGTTTCCTTATAATCTTTATACAAATCCAAAATAAAACTTGTTGATGAATTACTCAACATTACATTACATCCTTTTTCGGTTAATTCATCAACCACTTGTTTTAAACGTTTTTGTTCATTTTGATTAAATCCATTAACGTCATATCCGGTAAAAGAAGCGGTATTAGAAACCGGATCATAAGGAGGATCAAAATAGATAAAATCGCCTTTTTTTGCATCTTTAACAGCTTCAGCAAAATCACGATTTAAAAAAGTTACTGTATTTTGATTAAAATAATTGTTAACTCCTCTTAATACAGCTTCATCTAATATATTGGGATTTTTATAACTACCAAAAGGAACATTAAACTGTCCTTTAGAATTAACTCTAAATAATCCATTATAACAAGTTTTGTTTAAATAAATAATTCTAGCAGCTTTTTCGGCTTTAGAGAATTTATTATACTGTTTTAAACGATCCATTTCCCGCAGATCATCATAATATTCTTTTGAATTTCTCGCTTTGTGAAGTTTTAAAATCTCAATCAGTTCTTCAACATCATCTTTAATCACTTGATAACAATTAATTAATTCCCTGTTACTATCATTAACAATTGCTTGTTTCGGCTGCAACTCAAATAAAAGTGCGCCCCCCCCCAAAAAGGGTTCAAAATATGTAGTTTTACCGATATTTTTAGGAAGATATTTGAGAATTTCAGGTAATAATTGCCGTTTCCCTCCTGCCCATTTTAAAAAAGGTTTAACTAGGGGATTTTTTTGTACAGTCACAGATCAATAATTCCTTAAAATTTAATTATATCATGGATACAACAAGTATAAATCAGTTTTGAGCATTTATAGACGAATAATTCCGTGATCAAAGACTTGATTTTTAGTATCAATTGCCTGAATAATCATTTGATCAGCATAAACTTCAATTGCCGTAAATCCCAAGGTTGAGGCGGCAGTTGCTGTCCACTTTGAACTTCCTACGGGACGAATATTTGCCCCGCCATTACCATTGACCAAATAAGTTGTACCATCAATAGGTTTGGTGCGTTCATAATTATGTTCATGACCATTCATATAAAGTTGAACCCCATATTTTTTAAATAAAGGAGTTAAGCGATCAGTCAATTCTGAGTTCGCACCATGTGACCCAGAGGAATACATAGGATAATGACTATAAACTATTTTCCAAGGGGTTTGACTGCGTTTTAATTGGTCTTCTAACCAAGGCATTTGTTTTTCCCAGTCAGCATTATTATTAGCATCTAAAACAAAAAATTGTACTGGATCATATTTAAAAGTATAGTAACGACCAGTCATATTAAATAAAGGATAAGTCACCTGTCGATTACCATTTTCTGTTCTAATATCATGGTTGCCTAAACAGGCATAAAATTTAACTTTTTGTTTAATTAAGGATTGATATGGTTTCTCAAAAACAGCATTAACTCTTTCAATTTCACCATTGGTATAAATATTATCTCCGAGTAAAGTTACCACTTGAAAAGGATGGTCTTGATGATAGCGAACCATAGCATTGGCGACATCATATTGTCCTGTATCTCCGGTTCCTGTATCTCCAATGGCGACAAAACGAAATAGGGGTTTATCATTAGGAATAGATGCGATCGCCGGATCTCCCAGGCTAATTTTCTGATCAGAAATTTCAGGAATGCTCAGAATTTTTTGAATAGTTCCTAATCCGATAAAACCAGCAGCACTCAGACCCGTTAACAATAGAAATTGACGTCTGTTTAATGACATAAGTTAAGAGTAAATTAACTAATTATATAGTCCCAGTGAGCGAGGACGCTCGCACTACATCTGATCAAATATTACCACCTATTTAGGGTTGTTATAACTGCTAAAATAAGCTTTAAAAATGTCGTGAGCAATCGGAGCCGCAGAAACCGCCCCATATCCTCCGGCTTCCACGACAACGGCGATCGCAATTTCCGGTTTATTTGCTGGCCCAAACCCCACATACATAGCATTATCAGGCTGTCCAGGGATTTCAACGGTTCCGGTTTTCCCTCCAGTTAAAGGAATTGAGCCATCATTTAAACCCCGTCCGGTTCCTTTTTTAACCACATCAATTAACCCAGCCCGAATCAGATTCAGAGTAGATGCAGAAATCTTAGTTTTAATCGGTTTTGTTTCTATTGTATTGGTTTGAGATATTAATAAATGAGGCTGAACTCGCCAACCACTATTTGCCACCGTAGAAACCATTACTGCTAATTCTAACGGGGTAACTAAGACCAAACCTTGACCAATTGCCATCGTCACCGTATCCCCAATATACCAAGGTTCGTCATATAATTTTTCTTTCTCTTTAGGAGTAGGAATTTGCCCATAATTTGCCCCATCTAACCCCAATAAATCCAAATTAATTGTCCCGGCAGTTCCTAATTCTTTGCCCCATTTGGCAATATTTTCCGGCCCAGTTTTCACCCCAACCTGATAGAAAAATGTATTACTACTAAAAGCTAAAGCCTCTTTAAATCCAATCACACCATAACCGTTTCCATGTTCATTAAAGGAAATACCACCAATTTTAATGGATGAAGAAGTGGCGAGTTTAGAGTTAATTGAAAATTTCCCCGATTCAATTCCGGCTGTCGTGGTAACAATCTTAAATGTACTACCTGGGGGATATCCCTGTAAAGCTCGATTTAATAAAGGTTGTGCAGTGCTTTGTAGTTGTTTCCAGTCTTGATTTGTGACCTGATTTGTGAATATATTAGGATTAAAAGTCGGCCCACTAGCTAAAGCTAAAATAGCTCCGGTTTTAACATCTAAAACTACCACTGCACCCCGACGATTTGCTAAAGATTTTTCGGCTATTTTTTGTAAAGTTAAATCTAAAGTTAACTGAATAGATTTACCTGTTTGGGGAGGTTGCAGACCTAACTCTTGAATTTCCTCACCTTTAGCATCGACTTCAATTAATCTATTTCCCCAAACTCCTTCTATTTGGGAATTTACTAATTTTTCAACTCCCATTTTTCCAACCATCATTCCCATCGGATAATTAGGATTTGCGGTTAATTCTTCCGATGTCGCCTCTCCAATATAGCCTAAAATATGAGCGGCTAATGTTCCATTGGGATAACTGCGTCGAGATTCTCCCCGCACTTCAACACCGCGTAAATTTTCCACTTTCTCCGCTAAACCAATAAACATTTTAGCAGAAAGATTAGGACTAATTCTAACTGGAATTCGAGATCGATATCCAGTTTTTTCTAATTTGTGAATAATTTCAGAAGCGGGAACATTTAAAATAGAATCGAGTTGTTTCGCCGTGATTTTCCATTGTTCAGGAGACTGTTCTTGGGGCCATAAATATACAGAACGAGATAGTTGACTTCCCGCTAATAAATCCCCTTTTCGGTCTAAAATTTGACCTCGTTTAGCCGCCACAGGAATTAGACGTAAACGATTATTTTCAGCCCGCATCCGATTATTTTCTCCCTGGATTAATTGTAGCTGTGCCAGTTTAATTCCTAAACCGCCAAAACAAATACCGATTAATAATAATAAAATTACCCCTTTATGAAAGCGACGGCGTTGGATAATTGAGTTTTGTTGTGCTGGAATTGTCACATAAGGAGATTTAGACGGAAACAGAGATTCGTTAGCCATAGTTGATAAATTCTTAGGTTAAACTTCATTATTCTTAATTCTTAATTCCTGTTTCTTGCTTTAAAATCAGAACAAACTGCTACCTTTTAATTGGGGTCAGATGAATGAGTAATAGTCCTCATCTTGTTTTTCCTCCGCCGAGTTACTCTGGCGAATCTCTTACCACTTCCCAGGTTTTAACTCAACAGAATCCCCCCAACTGTGATCTACCCGTTGGGAATGATTTGCTGATGTTTCTAGTCGGACAAGCTCTACAACGACAAGTTCCCCCCCGTCTGAAATGTCTGAAGGATTTTTCCCCGGAAATTCAACGGCAAATTTCTAACTATTTTGGCAGTTATCAACAGACTTGTATGTTGGTTAATCAATTATTACTAACGGTTCAAAACCTGAATACTATAACTCAATATTGCCAGCAAAGTTGTCTGGGTAAAAAACTACCTAATGCTTTATATATACATTGTTCAGCCTTACCTGAACTCAATATTATATTAAGAATATATGAACAATTAAGCCGTTTTTATTTACCCCCATCAAAACTTTTTACCCTAATTAAATTTCATACCAATCAATCGGTTATTTCTTATTTATTTTATCCCGATTTTGATCAAGATCCCCATCCCGCCTTAACAGCCAGTTTTCAAGTTAATGTTAAAACCGGACAAGTTAATATTATGGATTATTCTAATAGTGATAATCCTCCAATTCTACATAGAAAAGAAACCTTTGTCACCCCCAATTATCCCGATTATCAAAAATTTAGCCAACTCACCCAAACAGAAGAACGATTAGGATTATTATCAACTCCTAAAACTTCATCTGATCAGGAATTTATCAACTCAGAAACTCGTCTATATAGAACTATTGGAACTCGCAAAGGTTGGCAACAACATTTAGATAAATATGGAGTAGAAATTCATGATCATCGAGTGTTCAAAATTTCAGAGCTTACGAATAATTTAACAGAATTTAATTCCGATAATTCTTTACAGTTTTCACCAAAAATTGAACGCCATCGCGCCGCTATTCCGCGTAAAAGTTTATCCCGTCCGGTGCGTTTAGCTTTGGAAGCAGAAGTGTTTCAAGAAGATCGCAGTTTTTTTGATTATGGTTGTGGATATGGTGGAGATATTCAAAGATTAGCAGAACAGGGGTATACAGGGAGCGGATGGGACCCTTATTATTCTCCCCATACCCCCCGGGTAGAATCCGATATTGTTAATTTAGGATATGTAATTAACGTCATTGAATGTCAAAATGAACGACGGGAAGCCTTAATTCAAGCCTGGAATTTAGCCCAAAAAGTATTAATTGTAGCAGCACAAGTATTAGTAGATGCTCAAGAAAAAGGGATCATGGTTTATGGAGATGGGGTAATTACTAGCCGCAATACCTTTCAAAAATATTATCAACAGGAAGAACTAAAAGTTTATATTGATCAGGTTTTAACTGTTGATGCAATTCCTTTAGATTTAGGGATTTATATTATTTTTAGAGATGAAACCGAATCGGAAAAATTTCGAGCTTCTCGTTTCCGATCCCGGTTAACATCTCCCCAGGTACGTTTAAACGTTAAACGGTTTGAAGATTATCAAGAATTACTCCAACCTTTAATTCAATTTATCAGCGATCGCGGTCGTTTACCAGTAGATACCGAACTTTCAGAAACCGAACAAATTAAACAAGAATTTGGTAGTCTTAAACGAGCATTTCAAGTGATTTTACAAGTCACAAATCCCCAGGAATGGGATGCGATCGCCGATCAACGCCGTCAAGATTTACTGGTATATATTGCCTTAACTCAATTTAGCCGTCGTCCTAAACTATTCCAACTTTCAGCAGCCATGAAAAATGATCTAAAAGGTTTATTCGGTAGTTATAGAAAATCTAGTGATTTAGCAGATTTAATGTTATATACTCTTGGTGATCCTAAAATTATTGCCAACCATTGTCAGCATAGCGCGGTCGGTCAAAAACGAGCAAATTCCCTCTGGATTCATATTTGGGCACTGGAAAAACTTTCTCCATTACTGCGACTCTATGAAGGATGTGCTAGTCAAACTCTGGGTCGTCCTGAAGGGGCAAACTTAATTAAGTTTCATATCAAAACTCCCAAAATTTCCTATTTATTTTCCCCAAATTTTGATCTCGAAACCCATCCAACCCTAAGTAACTGTATGCAAATTGACCTGCGGGATCTTCATGTCAGCTATCAAACTTATGATGGCCCAAATCCCCCAATTTTGCATTGCAAACACACCTTAGTCACCCCGGAGTATCCCCACTATCAACAGTTGGTAAAACTCACCGACCAAGAGGAAAAATGGGGACTATTAGATAACTTTAAATTGATTCAAACGCGCCTGAATTGGTTAAAATGTTTAGAAGACCATTGTGCAGAAATCAGGGGTTATCGTGTCTACTGGCGTACTGATGCTGATCCTTATCGGGTTAAATTATTGCGCTCTGCTCGTCGGAATCGCCAAAAATTACAGTCTTCTGACCCTAGGGATATCCTGTGATCAGTAGTCAATTTAGTTTCGAGTCAGGGTAACACGAATTAGGTAAAACATTAAACAATGGATATTAAACAATTACTGGAAAAGTATACTCACGGAGAAAGGGATTTTCGTGGCGCTATTTTAATTGGGATTCAACTGAATCGAGTTGATTTGAGTAGTGTAGATTTAAGCGGTGCAAATCTAATTAATGCCGACTTACAAGAAGCTGATTTAAGCGAAGCTGATTTAACCGGGGTTAACCTAATTAATGCTAATTTAAGTGGTGCTGATTTAAGTGGTTCAGATCTGAGCCGCGCCTATCTAAATGGTGCTAAATTAGTCGGTGCTTATCTCAACCGTGCCCACTTAATTAATACCTATTTAAGTGGAGCCAATTTAATTTATACTAAACTAATTGGTGCCAACTTAACAGGTGCTAATCTCTCCAATGTTAAATTAATTAATGCTAATCTGACCAGGGCAATTTTAACCAACTCTAATCTCAACGGGGTTAATTTAATTGGCGCAGATCTCACCAGTGCTAATCTCTTGGGAGCGGATCTCAGAGGTGCAAATTTAAGTGGGACTTTAATTGATGAAACCACCCAAATTAGTGACAAATGGCGGCTAGTTCAAGAAATTGTCACCCAAGGCGGTATTGAACGAGATTTAAGTTATATAGATTTAAAAGATACTAACTTAATAGGAGCCAATTTAACCAAAGCTAATTTAAGTTATGCTGATTTAAGCGGTTCTAATTTAAGTGGTATTTATCTCACTGATGCTATTGTTGAAAATGCTAAATTTATCGGTGTGGTAGGACTCTCTACCGAAGCTAAACTTAACCTCAAACAGCGAGGTGCCATATTAGATTAGTATTTGTAGGGTGCGTAAGCTCCGCGCACGCACCTCCTTTCAAAAAATATCAACACGCCTTAAATAAGGAGAAAACCACGCCTATCTTCCTCGCTTTTATTTAAACAAAACTTGTAAATTCTTCCAAGTTTGAATAACATCCCCCTGCATCAATTGAGCAACCCCTTTTAAAAGTTGATATTCCGGTTGATTTGGTTTTAACTCTAAGGCGGGTTTTAACGCCTGCTGGGCTAATTTTGGCTGTAAATTATACAGATAAACAAACGCTAAATAAGCATGAGCATTCGGGTTTTTACTATCAAGTTGAGTCACTATTTTTAAAGCCGCGATCGCTCCTTTTGCATCCTGTTGTAAAACATTCGCCAAACCTAAATTATAGGCTAAATCCAATCGGTTAGGCTCCTGTTTTAAACGATATTCTAAAGCCTTTTCCGCCTGAATAAGATAGTCTTGAGTCGGATCATATTGATTAATTCGCCCCACCTCCGCAAAAACCGGATCTAAACCATTAATTCCTTTAGGTAAATTCACTGATAATGTTCTTAACTGCGTAACTAAATCTAACTCTGGCGCGGCTACAGGAATAGCTTTAGGATCAATTTTTAAGCTAATATTAGGAGTTTCAATTTTATAATTTTCCCCCGTTTTCCGATTCAAATAAATTGCTTCTAACTGATAATTTCCAGGAACAATATTAACAGGAGGAAGCATCGCCATCCTTTCTATCACTTGATAACTCATATCCGATGAATCACCATATAATTGTCCCATTCCTATCCCATGATCATGAATCCAAGATGATAAACCATCAGTTCCCCCCTTAACCAATAAATTCTCAAAATCATCAGTC
>DMPJ01000136.1:1059-3421 GCA_003456035.1 Planktothrix sp. UBA8402 | reverse complement strand
CTGCAAGGAGTAACCCTACTTTCAGCAATGGTTTTTAGCCCTTATCCTCTGCTACGAATTACTAAACAAAGCGACGAAGCAACAGGGATACAAAGACTAATGAGTAACCTGCCTCATTTGTTATTTATGGCTGGATTAACGGTTTTATTATTCAAGTTAATGATTTGAATTTGTTGCATTTTGAGTTGGGGTAATAGCCTATCTAAGTCATAAAAATAGTCTGGAATTTCTTCCAAACTAGAAAGCAAAGCAAGCAAAGAACCACAAAGAAGGGGTTCAATAATTAATCGATTCCCTTCTTTATTCTAATCAACATAAGATTTCCCTTGACGACGGCGACGCCCGAATCCAACTAAACCAGCAATACCCATCAGTGCTGCTGCGCTAGAGGGTTCTGGGACTGATACACCAGGAATATCCCGTGCATTGCCTTTACCAAAGTCAATGGCAAACACCACATCGTTATAGTCTTTGTCGCCACCGCCCCATAAATCTTCATACCCAAAAATCATCAAATCTTTGTAATAGTAAGCCATAACGTGTTGCAGTTTGTCTGGGTTTGTCTTTTCGTCAACACCGAAGACTCCTGTGAGATCCTTACCAGGAATACCACCGTTAATGGCGTTGGAAACTAAGCGGAAGTCGAATACCGTACCCGCTTTAAAATTACCGAGTTCAGCAAAGTCACCCACGTTTAAAGGGCTATCTTGTTTGCTTTTATCGGCTAAAGGATCATTGGGATTAGCACAGAAATCATTATAGTTGAGTAGGCTATTTTGTTGAGACTTACTACAAGAGGTGTCTCCAAAAATTTTAGTTTGATTTTGCAGAACCTTGCCATCTTTCCAAGTAATGAAGTCTAATTGATTCCGATACCCTCCGGCTGTCTCCCCTATAAAATAAACGTTAACATTATGGTCATATTTCAGTTTGATTGAGTTTAAATCAATCGTCTGTGCCCCAATTGTTTCCGGTTTTAGCTTCCGAGCTTCTTTGCCCACAAAGTCTTTCAATTCTGGCAAGATATTCTGAATGTCAACAGGGGCTTCACTTCTACCTTTAATGGTAAATGCAGAAGCAGATTCAGCACCTAAGAATAAACCTGTAACGGCTGTTGTAGCGGTTAATAATGCCATCAAAATTCTAGTTTTCATCGCAATTCTCCTATGATAATCTTAGAAATTTAAGAATGAATAATACAAATGTAGACTGCCGGGCACCTGTAGGATTTTGATTAACGTATAAATAGGTAGATGAAATATTTATACCGTTTTTTGGGTGAGGGTTTTTAATCTTGAGTTCATCTTTAATTTAATATAACAGCTTAATTTGAAGAAATCAATCAAGATATTGTAAAATAAAAATCAAAACTGTAAAGTAATTGTAAAAACCTTCGTATTGCTCTATTTATCAACCAGAGGGCATTCATGCCCTCATTGCCGCACTGAATTAGATCAGGATATCAAACCCGACTCGCTTAACTCACTAACTCCGCCATCAACTCAGCAACAGGCATAATTCGTTGGCTACGTCCGGCGTTGCTCCCCGAAAACACTAAACCATTTTCCACATCTCCCCGTGCGGCTTTATCCAATGCCCGAACAATACAGTAAAGTTCTCCTGTTTCTCGGTGACGGCAAACGTGCAGACAATTCAACAGACAGCGTTTTTCAACGGTCGCAGCACCGGACATCACCTTTTCTATAAACGGGTTTCGCAGTGCTCGTCCCGGTAATCCCACTGGGCTAGAAATCACTACCACATCTTCGGGTTGGGCGTTTAGATGAAATTCTTTATAACGAATATCGGCATCACACTCGTCTGTAGTAATAAACCGAGTCCCAATCTGTACCGCTTTTGCTCCTAACTCTAACATCCTGACAATATCTGAGTGATCCCAAACGCCCCCAGCCGCAATCACTGGAATTGGTTGTTTGAGTTCCGTTTCTAAATAATTCACCAATTCAGGAATCACCTGCTCTGGATTCAATACTGGGTCGTCGAGTTCCTCATACTTAGCCCCCAGGTGTCCCCCTGCGGTATTGGGATTTTCTACCACAAAGGCATCCGGTAGGCGTTTATATTGGCGTTCCCATTTCCGGCAAATCACCTTAGCAGCACGAGCCGTGGAAATAATTGGCACCAGTGCCACCTCTGGATAGTCGGCGGTGTATTCCGGCAAATGCAGTGGCAAACCTGCACCGGAAATGATCAGGTTGATGCCCTGCTCCGCCGCCGTGCGAACCAGAGTTTCATAATCTTGTGCCACCACCATCAGATTGACACCGATAATGCCATGGGGACTGAGTTGACGGGCTTTTTTAATTTCATCAATCAGTGCTAATCGATTCGCCTCGAAAAA
>DMPJ01000136.1:262-946 GCA_003456035.1 Planktothrix sp. UBA8402 | reverse complement strand
GGGTAACGGGCGATGTGTTGACCAATTTGTAGTGAAGGTAATGTTTCCATAGGTTCCTGCTGTTGAGAATATCTTGCTCATTCAGGCAAGTTGAGTATAAATACTCTATTTATAGTAGGCTGGATTGGGTAAACTTGACTAAATGATTATTTAGTTATATACTACTTTTAAACATAAAACTTTTTTCTGACAACCCAGAAACACTCTGAGCGAGTACAAAGTATTTGCTATCCATCAGGAGCAAAACGTTCAGGGTGTTACAAAGCCAGGAATGCAACCGTTTGTTTCAACCAGGAGTTCAGAAATGTTAAGTAATGTCGGAAACTTAGATCGAATTATTCGCTTCTTGTTAGCAGCAATTTTCCTGTATGGCGGTTTGAGTATCTACTCAGGTACAGCCTTGGGAATTGGATTAGATGTTGCTTCCGGGTTGCTAATTATCAGTGGTTTAATTGGTTTTTGCGGGATCTATCGTTTGCTAGGGATTAACACTCGCAACCCTCAAAATTAGTGGCTCTCAAACAGAAGTCAAAAATCAATGCTACAAAAATATTTTCTCAGTTGAGAAAATCCAATTAACTGTACTCTAAATCGGAGAATTACCATGAAAATTGCTGTCACCAGTCAAAATAAAACATCCATTACTGAACATAGCGGACATTGCCGTAAGTTTTGGATTTACGA
>DMPJ01000136.1:0-129 GCA_003456035.1 Planktothrix sp. UBA8402 | reverse complement strand
AAACCGATTTAGACAAAGCGGTGAATGCTTATCTGGATGGTTCTTTGATCAAAGAAAAAGCCGAATGTCACGATCATGATCATGAACATGAACATCAACACAAAAATCAACATCAACATCAACATCACC
>DMPJ01000494.1 GCA_003456035.1 Planktothrix sp. UBA8402 | reverse complement strand
CCTGCTCCCCTACTTTCTCCCCGGCCAAGGAATCTGATCAATTTTAACTAATTTCTGAGAAACAGCAACAGCACCAGATTGATTTAAGTGACTAGGATCGGAAAAATAATCATAATTTTGTAACCATTCTGTGGATAAATCAATAAAAATTAGTCCATTTTCCTGACTAATTGACTGCATAAAATCTTGAAATTTTTCTTCATAAGCTGTACGAACTTTATCCAGATAATCCTCGGTAAGTGGCATATTTACAAACACCAGATCAATATTTTTAGATTCTACATATTCAATCAGATTTTTTAAAGCAGTGGTTTGTTTCCCCTCTAATTCAAACCCTTGATAATCTCCATCATAATAGCCTGAAACTTGAGCATGACTTTGATAGTAAACTTCAGGACTAAATTGAGTAGATAAAGGTAAAAATCCACTGGCTAAAAACTCTGAGTTTTTCACCAATTGGTCATTAAAAGGTTCGGCTTCATCAACAGGGGATTCAATCTGGCGTTGAAACCATGAGCCCTTAATCATAGACTGTAACAGAAATTGTAGGCGATCGCGTTGTCCATAAACTTTTGATCCACCAACAAACTGTTGATTTAATTCCGTTTGAAACTGCTCAAAATTTAACTCTCCTTGACGAAACTGTTGGGCTAAATTCCTGACGTTATCTTGCCAACCTAGAATAGATTCCTCTTTCTTCTCAATTTGGGGCTGAATTTGAAATGTTCCTTGAGCAATTTGTTGATAACCTTCCGAGGTAGATATGGTTTCATAAGTGCGATCAACTCGACCACTATTAAAAGCGCGAACCCCATCGGCTAGAATAATCAACCTAGGTAATTGTTCAGGAGGTAAAATCTGACGAATAATCAAATCAACTATCTGTAAGGTTGCCCCATTTACCCCAAAATTATAAACTTTTAATTCCCCATAACCCCGGGATTTTAACTCGGTCTCCAAAACCTGGGGATCAATACCTCGTAAGGCTCTGGAACTGCCAATTATTAAAATATCAGGCGGTCGTTTTTCTGTCAAAATAAACTGTTGGTATCGAGCCAATTGTTCATCTAATTGAGGGCTTTTAAAAGTGGGATAAAGCAATTGAGCTAACTTACAGGCTTCTACGCCTAATTTTGTATCTGATAAGTTACATTTTTTGGTTTTGACTTTGGAAGAAATAAAATTACTCCCATTAAAGACATCATTTTCTTGAGAATTTTTCTGACTTTCGGTAATATCCGATGCGACGATAATTTCCGAGGTTTTTTCCTCTAAATTACTGGGATTAGTAGCTTGAATAACAGTTTCATTAACCCCATTCATGGGAATTTTAACTAATAATTCACCTAGGATTTTATCCACTTGTATTACTAAAAATCCTCCCCAGGTCGCCCAAACTAAAGCTAAGGCGATTTTTTGATAACGGCGGGTTTTGTTGGGTAGAGAAACCATCATCGCCGCCCTCGGCACAAATAAACGGGTAGTGACCAACCCTTGGGCTGCAACCTCAACACTCCGGTCTAAAACCCGTCGCCAATTGGGATAAATCACCGTTTGTAGTCTGGAAACATCGGGGTCAAGACTATCTAGGTTTAAGTCAGGACGTAGGACTAAACCATCGGGTAAAGATGACTTTTCTACTAGGGTTTCGGCTTCGTCTGCGGGGATAACAAAATCGGGTAAAGTTGAGGGGATAGTATCGGGTTGACTGGTTTTTAAATAAATCCCATAGCGCCATAGAGGAAGTTTCTGTCCTGAACGACGGCCATAAATTCTGACTCCAGAAATTCCACTAATGCGATGGGTGCGTAAAAATTGAGCAATCACCGGGGCTACCTGAGACTGGGACGGACAAGTGGCTCCCTCGGTCATGACGTGCAGTAATTCCGCTTTTTGTAATAACAGTACCCGAATTCCCCCCGTTGCCAGTTTTAGCTCTAAATCGGGATTAATTAAACGACTAATAACGAAGCGTAAGGCGGAAAGATGACCATTTTTGGCTAGGGTTAGGGCTGTGGGCTGGAGGTCAGAATGCTTGGCGGCGGGTAAATTTAACCAATCAACCCAAATCGGAGCGCCCGGCTTAGAACCTGTGGCGGTGGTTTCTAAACCGTACACCGTTGCGGCAGAAATTCCTTGAGGAGCCAGAATATCCAATAGGGGGATAACAATATCCATCACCGTTTGTTTATCTGGTACTTGACGTTTGCGGCTTTTAGTTGTACTTGAAGGTTGAATGCAATGACAAAACAAATGTAGCGTTGATTCTTTGAGGGCGGTTCGGACTTCTACCTGAAATTGATTCAATTTGTCATTTAGCAAGCGATTGATGGCTTGTTCGTCTCCCCAGCGTCCCCACTGTTTGAGAATTAGGTACGGTGGGGTTAAATCAATCCGTAATATCCAGTCGGGGGTTGATTCCCCCTGGACTTGTAACAAAATACAAGCATCCCGAAACCCTTCTAGTTGCAATTGTCGCAACCTTTGAGCAATGGGTTGAGCGGCGAGGGAGGGATCGGGACTATAGGCAGATTCACACAATACCCACAAACGCCTCCCCGATGGATTGGTTTCTGGTTGTTGCTCGGTTTTTTTCCCTTTCGGGGATTTTTCCCGAATTGTAACTTTGACCCCAACTCCTAATCCGCCTAAAATTTCGCTTAGGTAGCTGGCGATCGCATCTGGATAACCCTGTCGCGCCAAACTTTCCGTCGAAACTTCAATTGCTGCAACTTTTGGTTGTTGACGGTTGGTTGTTGACGGTTGGTTATTGGTTGTTGACGGTTGTGTATTAGCGGTTAATGGTT
>DMPJ01000315.1 GCA_003456035.1 Planktothrix sp. UBA8402 | reverse complement strand
ATGAGAATAGCTGGCAGTTGGAAGATTTGGTGCGTGCGCGGAGCTTACGCACCCTACGGTTGATATAAGAATAGCTGGCAGCGACTCAAAAATAGCCAGTGCCAGTCTAAAGGGTTTGTAGTTAAATTTAGTCTCAGGATTTAGTTAAAAACAATATCCCTGGGATTATTCTTCGTCGTCTCCAGCTTCAACTTGTTTGAGGTGAATATGCTTACGTCCGAGAGAAATTTCAAACTCATCGCCAGCTTCTAAATCCATTTGTTTTGTATAAGCCGCACCAATCAACAAGTTTCCATTTGATTGCACACTAATTCTATAACTAGCAGAGCGTCCACCCCGTCCGTTTCCTTGTTGTTTGCCATCTAACTCAATTCCCTCAGCATCAATTAGAGCATTCAGGAATTTCATCATGTTGACACGCTCAACATTATTCTTAGTCAGGGTGAAGTAACCACATTCTCTAGCTTTTTCCTCTTTGCTCAGATGTTCAAGTCCTTTGACTTTATCGAGTAAATCTTCTCCGGTGAGAGGTTGAGGTTGGGGGTCAGAACTTTTCTTTTTAATCATTAACTGTGCCTGTAAATTTTTTACAAAAGGTCTTGACTTTTATCGTGGGTGGGTGATAGGACACCCAGATTGTTTAGCTAGATCCTTGCTTGAGAAACTATATTACACTAATTAACGAAATTATTCACCTATTTTTTAAATTTTTTATCAGATCTAATTCAAGTCAAGGAGTTGAGTGGAAGGGTTGGACATCAACAACTGAGGATCTGGTTCAGCTATCAGCTTCTCAGGAATAGTATGAATCCCTATTGCATCAACTCAAACTCCCCTTTGCACCAAAAACTACCCTGTCCAGACTGATGAAAAGTTATCAACTCCAGACTAAACTCTTGAAGGGGGATATTGCTGCGGTTTGGCTTAGAGTTGTGGCGAATTCGATTTAGGTATGCTCGACTTGGTAGAATCACCTCAAGACCATCTTTACCCTTTCAAACTCGATTGCCAAGTTATCTATTTTATTACTCACCGATGAAGTTAACTACACGGGGACACTATAGCGTGAAAGCCTTGCTTGATCTATCCTTACAACGGGGGATCGGGCCGACTTCTGTAAATGCGATCGCACGACGTCAAAATATTCCTGCACCCTATCTGGAAAAACTGCTGATCGAGATGCGACGATCAGGGTTAGTTGAATCAGTTCGAGGTGCTCAAGGAGGCTATCAATTGGCAAAATCTCCAGCCCAAATCTCCCTAGGACAAATATTAGAAGCAGTGGGAGAAACTATTGAACCCTTACCCCGCCATCAAGCGGATATTGAACAAGCAGAAGACTGGGTAACTTTTACCCTCTGGAATCGGTTACATCAAAAGCTGAAAGAGGCACTATATGGGATTTCCCTCGAAGATCTCTATTATGATGCTCGCAGTTGGCAAGCCGCGCGGGGGGAAGAAACAAGTTTTGTGGTTTAGGGAATTTTTAACCCCAGAAGTTGAGTTCAAGATTGATTGTCCTTTTCTATTTATCTCTTGTCCATGACAGATTTTAATTCCCTGATCATTTTATTGATTGCTGCTGGAGGTGATTATCTAATTGGAGATCCCCAAAGTTGGTTACATCCGGTGCAGGTGATGGGGTGGATAATTACTCAAATTACTCAAATTTTCTTTAAATATTTTAATCAACCCAGAATTCTGCGGGTAGCGGGGGTATTTCTGACCCTAATTGTGGTATTAGGGAGTGCTTTGACAGTGGCGTTAATTAGAGATGGGGTACAGGCGCTAGTTATTAGATTTTCGGGGGATGAAATTTTGACCATTGCGGTAGAAAGTATTCTCTTGGCCAGTTGTTTTGCGGGTCGAAGTTTGAGAGATTCCGCAGAGGATGTTCTATATTGGATTGATCAAGGAGATTTAGTCACGGCTCGTCAACGATTAAGTCGTTATGTAGGTCGAGATACCGAAACCCTATCGGAGTCAGAAATCCTTAGAGCGGTTTTAGAAACCGTGACCGAAAACGCCACCGACGGTGTGATCGCTCCTTTATTTTATGCCTTAATTGGTGCGGTATTACCTGGGGTCGGTAGTGTCCCTCTTACTTTTGCCTACAAAGCCGCTAGTACCCTCGATTCTATGGTCGGTTATCGAGAAGCACCTTATGGGGATATAGGATGGTTTAGTGCCAAATTAGAGGATGTTTTAACCTGGCTTCCCTGTCGATTAACGGTGATCACGATTGCCATATTATCAGGAAAACCTGGTTATGTTTTCAGCATTTGTCAACGGGATGCTGTTTTTGATCCGAGTCCCAATGCGGGATGGAGTGAATGTGCTTATGCTGCCGCCTTGGGGGTACAATTAGGAGGAGAAAATTCCTATCGTGGCGTGATCAAATATAAACCTTTATTGGGAGATCCTCAACAACCAATTACATCTACTACTATTAAACAAGCATTACAACTAACTCGATACAGTTTTTTAATTACGTTAGGATTATTTACAGGGGGATTTATCCTGTTCAACAGTGGGAACTAATCCCGAATATCTTAAAAAAACTCAAGATTGTTAATTTTTAATTCAAAATGACAAAAATTGTTGAAATTCTGTCTGCGGCCGAAATCCGCCGAACACTCACCCGTATTGCTTCCCAAATTGTCGAAAAATATGGGGATTTAGATAATATAGTTTTACTGGGAATCTACACCCGGGGGGTTCTGTTAGCGGAACTTTTGGCTCACCAAATTGAAGTCTTAGAACAGGTGCGGGTTCCTGTTGGGGCGTTGGATATTACCTTTTATCGAGATGATTTAGACCAAGTGGGAATGCGAACCCCAGAAAAAACCAAAATTCCCTTTGACCTGACGGGGAAAACTGTGGTTTTAGTTGATGATGTGATTTATAAAGGTAGAACTATTCGGGCGGCTCTCAACGCGGTGATTGATTATGGCCGTCCTGAAACTATTGGGTTAGCGGTTCTTGTCGATAGAGGTCATCGTCAACTTCCGATTCATCCTGATTTTACAGGTAAAAAACTCCCCACCGCCAAGGAAGAACAGGTGAAGGTCTATTTAGAAGATCTGGACGGACGGGATGCCGTTGAATTGTTATCTCCTATTTCTTAGGTTAGATTTATCTGATATTAAAGTCAATTATCGCCAAAAACTTTTG
>DMPJ01000322.1 GCA_003456035.1 Planktothrix sp. UBA8402 | reverse complement strand
CGCGAATTATATTCGCCGAATACTTTTAAAACTTGTAAAACCATGATTTATTCTGCCTATCAAATTGGGGGAAGTTTAGCTCAAGATGCTCCGACTTATGTAGTTAGAAAAGCGGATTCCGATCTGTATTCTCAATTACAACAGGGGCATTTTTGTTATGTTTTAAATTCTCGGCAAATGGGGAAATCTTCCTTGTTAGTTAAAACTCGTTATCGTTTACAACAAGAAGGTTTTCAATGTGCGACTTTAGATATGACTCGCATTGGGAGCGAAATGGTGACGGAACAACAATGGTATAAAGGAATAGTCACTGAGTTATGGCGAGGATTTAATCTTTTAGGTAAATTTAATTTAAAAAATTGGTGGAAAGAGGAAGAAGATATTTCTGTGATTCAACGTCTGAGTAATTTTATAGAGGATATTTTATTAGTTGAATTTCCTGACAAGAAATTAATTATTTTTGTCGATGAAATTGATAGTATTTTAAGTTTGAATTTCAAAGTAGATGATTTTTTTGCCTTAATCCGTTTTTGTTATAATCAACGGGCAATTAATCCTGAATATAACCGGATTAGCTTTGCCTTATTTGGAGTTGCCACACCTTCAGCTTTAATTTCTGATCGCAGTCGTACCCCGTTTAATATTGGTAAAGCTATTGAATTATTAGGTTTTACCCTCAATGAAGTTCAACCATTAATTCAAGGTTTAGAGCCTAAAATAACTAATGCTAAAACTATCATGGGAGAAATTATTGCTTGGACAGGAGGGCAACCATTTTTAACTCAAAAAATATGTAAATTAGTATTTAATTCCACCCAGGAAAAAATTAATCAAATCTTAACTATTCCCCCTGGAACTGAGGGTTTTTGGGTAGAATCCTTAGTGCGATCGCAGATTATTTATAAATGGGAATCTCAAGATGAACCCGAACATTTAAAAACCATCCGTAACCGGATTGAAAATAATCAGTATCACATCGGCAGGCTCCTAGGAATTTATCAAGATATCCTCCAAGGATTAAAAGTTGAATCCGATGATAGTAACGAACAATCAGAACTAATATTATCCGGTTTAGTCATCAAACAGACCGGGTTTCTGCGGGCAAAAAATCGGATTTATCAAGAAGTCTTTAATTTAGATTGGGTTAACCAACAATTGAGTAATCTGCGGCCCTATTCTCAAACTTTTGATGCCTGGGTAGAATCTCAACAAAAAGATGGTTCTCGACTATTACGAGGACAGGCATTAAAAGAAGCTCAAAATTGGTCAAGTGGTCGCAGTATTAGTGATTTAGATTATCAATTTTTAGCTAAAAGTGAAGAATTAGATCGGCGGGAAGTTCAACAAGCATTAGAAGCTGCCAGAATGCGAGAAGTAGAAGCCCGACTTACCCAAGAAAAACGCACAGCAAAACTGCAAAGGTTTTTACTTATATCTGTTAGTAGTGCCTTAGTAATTGCGATAGTATTAAGTGGAATTAGTTGGTTTCAATATCATCAAGCTAGGCTGAATGAACAGAAGGCAAAAACTAACGAAGTTAAAGCTTTAACTCAATCTTCCGAGTCCTTATTTGCCCTGCATCAAGGCTTTGAAGCCTTAATTCAATCCATGAAAGCCTACCGACAATTGCAAACCCTATCTAGTGTCGATAATGAAACCCGCCAGAATGTAGAATTAACCCTAGAAAAAGCCGTTTATGGGATTCAAGAATATAATCAACTGTTGGGGCACACCAGTATCATACATACGGTAGAATTTAGCCCCAAAGGAGATTTAATTGCTTCTGGGAGTCAGGATAAAACCATTAAACTGTGGAAACCAGATGGCACACTATTGAAAACCCTGACCGGACATCAGGATGGAATTACCAGCGTCGCCTTCAGTCCCCGTCAACCCCTTCTCGCCTCAGCCAGTAACGACAAAACCATAAAACTCTGGAACACCAATGGTTTATTGGTTAAAACCCTGACCGGACATCGGGATGCGGTCATGGCGCTGAGTTTCAGTCCGACTGAGGATAAACTGATTTCTTCGAGTTTTGATCACACCATTAAATTATGGACAATAGAGGGGAAACTCTTAAAAACCATCGCCGCCCATCCCGACAAAATTAAAACCGTTGTCTTTAGTCCCGATGGTCAGAGATTTGCCTCGGGAAGTGTCGATAATACGGTTAAAATTTGGACATCCGATGGCACTCTATTAAAAACCCTCACCGGACATCAAGATGAAATTATGTCGCTGGCTTGGAGTCCCGATGGTCAAACCCTGGCTTCCGCGAGTCGAGATAAAACGGTTAAATTGTGGAGTCGGGAAGGGCTGTTAGTCAATACATTAGGCCCCTTTGATGATGCAGTTTGGGATGTGACATTTAGTCCCAATCAACAATTTTTAGCGGCGGGAATACGAAATAAAGAAGTAAAACTCTGGCGAACAAATGCCAAAACTTCTGTTTATACCCCTTATAAAACTTTATTAGGACATGATGGAGAAGTAAATCGTATTGTCTTTAGTCCCGATAGTCAAATTATCGCTTCGGCGAGTTGGGATAAAAGTGTTAAACTTTGGAAAACCAAAGATTATTTAGTCAGTCGGTTAATTGGTCATCAAGACAGCGTTTGGGGAGTCGCCTTTAGTCCCGATGGTCAAACCATTGCTTCCTCATCCTTAGACAAGACGATTAAACTCTGGACAAAACAGGGGAAATTATTACAAACCCTGACAGGACAAAACTCGTGGGTTCATCAGGTTGAGTTTAGTTCCGATGGTCAATGGTTAGCCTCAGCCTCCTTAAATGGGACGATTGAACTTTGGAAAAAAGCTAAAAATGGAACATTTATCACCCATCCCCATCAAACCCTATTAGGACATCAACGCGGGGTTTGGGGGATAAAATTTACCCCCGATAATCAATCCTTGATTTCTGGAAGTTGGGATGAATCGGTTAAAATTTGGGGAATTGATGGAACACTCCGCCAAACTTTGAAGGGTCATAATGGTCAAGTCTGGGGAATAGCAATTGCGCCCAAGGGTGATTGGATTGCTTCGAGTTCTGACGATAAAACCATAAAACTCTGGGGATTGAACGGTCAACTCCTACAAACATTAACTGGTCATCAAGATGGGATTTGGGGACTGGCTTTGAGTCCCGATGGACAGATTTTAGCCTCCGCCAGTCGAGACGAAACCGTAAAATTATGGCGTTGGAGTCCTAGGATTAAATCCTTTATTTATGAAAATACCCTCAAGGGACACACCGCCACCGTGATGGCGGTAGCCTTCAGTCCTGACCAAAAGTTATTAGCATCAGCAAGTCAGGATAAAACGATTAAACTTTGGAAACTCGATGGTACTTTAGTTAAAACTTTGAATGGTCATAATGATGAAGTCTACAATGTTAAATTTAGTCCCGATGGTCAGACAATCGCTTCGGTTAGTACCGATAAAACTATTATATTATGGAATTTAGATCAAGTTTTAAACTTGAATGAATTCGCCTATGCTTGTAATTGGATACGGGATTATTTAAAAACTAATTCAGAGGTTAGTCCCGAAGATCGAATATTATGTCAAGTGCAAAAAGGAAAGAAACCGGGTTTTTAACAGTGATTTATTGCTAGTTATCCAGACTACTGCAAAAACCCGGTTTCTAAGATGGGGAAAGAAGTTAATCAACCGTTTTTTCAGCTTTCCAAGCCGATTGATAATAGACTTTTAACCCGTTATCAGGAACAAAATGACAAGACCAATAGGATTGAATAAAACTTTTCCAAATCGGTTTATTAGAACAGCGATAATATTCACCCAGTAGGGGTTTAATCGCCTCCGTTGCTGTTTTCAAATGATAGTGGGGAATACTCGAGAAAATGTGATGAACAACGTGAGTTCCGATATTATGATGAATTGGGTTAATAAAGCCATAATCTCGGTCTATAGTTGATAAAGCTCCTTTTAGGAAATACCAATCTTCCCCGCGATACCAGGGAATATCAGCCTCAGTATGATGTAAGTATGTTACTAAATCCAGCCAGATTACAAACATCAAATAAGGCATGAAATAGTATTGCAGGAAAAACACCCATCCAAACTGATAAGTGATCAACCCTAAAAAGCTTACCATCCCTATCATACAAGATGTACTGGTAATAATATCCCATTTGTCAGACTCTTTAAACAAAAGGCTACTTGGTAGAAAGTGAGAGCCTTGACGAAGGGGAGAAGAACTTCGGAATAGATAAACCGGATAGGCGACTAAGGGGATATAAAAGCGCAACAGCTTTTCATACCAAACCATCATATTGAACTTACTTTCCGTCACCGGATGCCAACTTTCATCGGTATCAATATTTCCGGTATTGGCGTGATGAGTTCTGTGGCTGATGCGCCAACCGTGATAGGGAACCAAAATCGGAATATGGGACAGATGGCCAATTAAGTTATTCAGCCATTTGATTTTAGAGAAAGACCCATGACCGCAATCATGGCCGACAACAAATAACGCCCAAAACATCGTTCCTTGCATCACCCAAAAAATGGGGAAAAATAGCCAAGAATCGAGTTTATAGGCGATAAAATACAGACCTGCGATGATCGAAATATCAATGAAAAAGTAACTCAGAGATTTCCCAACCGAGGGTTCAAAACAGTGGGCGGGAATTGCCGCTTTGACATCTTGGAGAGTAAAGGGTAACTCTGATTTCCTGGTTGCTGAGGCACTAAGGGTGGCCTGGTTAGACTTATTGGATAATTGCACAGATATTGTGATTTGATCTGAGTGAATAGTCCCCAGTTTCGTTTTCACCCCAAACTGAATCACAAACATCAGGGTTTGGGATGCTAACCTAAACTGCGGGTTCTGAACGGAATTTATTGTACCTTGATTGGACGTTAATTTTCGCAATAAATCTTAAATTTCCATAATTATCTGGCCAATCTCAGTTTTCAGATTCCTACAGATTGAAATCTGTCGCTACAC
>DMPJ01000221.1 GCA_003456035.1 Planktothrix sp. UBA8402 | reverse complement strand
AGGGGGGTTAGGGGGGATCAAAAGTTAGTTAAATTGACTTAACCTTTCTTGGAGAATCTCCGCTTGTTTTTCAGCTTCTGCTAAACTATTGCGGGTATTTTCCACAACTTCTGGTTCCGCACGGTTAACGAAATTCGAGTTATTCAAATTACGTTGAAACCCTTGAATTTCCTTTTCCACTTTTGCCAATTTTTTCTGCAATTTCGTTTGAAATGCGACTAAATCTACCACACCCTCTAAAGGCATTAATACCTGAATAGTTCCCACCACTCCCGCAATAGTTTGTCCTTCATTTCCAGTTAACTTTTCTGTAATAGTTAACGCTTCAACTTTCCCTAACTCTTGAATATAGGTTTGTCCCTGTTTCAAAATTTGCTGTTCTTTACTGCTTTCGGTTTGCAGAATAGCATTAACCTTAACTTTCGGTTTAATATCCGCCTCCGCGCGTAAATTTCTGACGGTACGAATAGCACCAATAATTAACTCAAAATCCGCCTCCAATTTCGGATCAATAATGCTGATAATTTCACTATCTTGCTCTTGACAAATTGCAGAATAAATGTTAGAATTTTCTAAGTTTTTATCTGCTTTTGCACTGCCGATAAATTCCGTTTTCAACTCTTGTAAAATCTTCCCAAGTTCCTCCCGTTGGGACGCTTTAACCAAATAACGATAAACAAACCAACCAGAATATCCCATCCCAATTAATTCAAAAATTGTAGGTAATAAGGGTAACTCATTAATCGCATTTAACGCCGCAGCAAAACATTTAATCGTTAAAAAGGCAACAAAGAATAGACCCGTCAAAATTAGAGGTTTTTGATATTGTTTAAAAAACCCTCCTAAAACTTCCGGTAATTCCAACAAAATTCTGATTGATTGACCTAAAATTGAATCAGGATCATTGACAAACTTTCCTAACCGTTGGACTTCCAAAATCTCATCTTCTACCACCATCGGATAGGGTTGCAACGCTAAACAAGATTCTTCTCCCGTTTGGGTTAAACTATGCCAAATTTCTTCGGTAATATGGGGCATAAACGGATGCAGAAGTTTTAAAATCCCTTCTAAAACATAAGCTAAAGTTTGTTGGGAAACCTGACGAGAGGCGTTATTTTCTCCTTGTAAACGGGGTTTAGCAAGTTCAATATACCAATCACAAAAATCCCCCCAAATAAACTCATAAATGCCTTTAGCCGCTTCACCAATACCGTAATTATCCATATCCTCACGGGTTTGTTTGACGGTTTGGTTAAAGCGAGATAAAATCCATTTATCACTCAGTTCTAATTGATTAATATTGGGTTCTCCTAACTGTTTCGGAGATTTTCCATCTAAATTCATCATCACAAACCGAGAAGCATTCCAGAGTTTATTAGCAAAATTTCGAGACGCTTCAACAGATGCAGATTCGTCAGTTTCTCGATTATATTCTAAACGAATATCCTGCCCGGCACCAATCACTTCTTTCATTAAGGTAAACCGCACCGCATCGGTTCCGTATTTATCAATCAGTAATAACGGATCAATCCCGTTTCCGGCGGATTTAGACATTTTCTTGCCATTTTCATCCCGGATTAACCCGTGAATATATACGGTTTTAAAAGGCATTTTATCGGTAAAATATGCTCCCATCATCGTCATCCGGGCAACCCAGAAAAAGATAATATCAAACCCCGTTGATAGGGTACTGGTAGGATAATATTTGCTTAAATCTAAGGTTTGTTCCGGCCATCCTAAAGTAGAAAACGGCCATAAACCAGAAGAAAACCAAGTATCCAAAACATCAGGATCTTGTTCTAAAATTACTGCTTCTCCGAATTTAGCGATCGCTTTTTCCTTGGCTTCCTCTGCATTTCTGCCGACCACAAACGGCGTATTATCGGTAATTTCCCCCCCCGTTTCACTAATAGCATACCAAGCCGGAATTTGATGCCCCCACCACAATTGTCGGGAAATACACCAATCATCTAATTTAACTAACCAATCTCGATAAACCTTCGTCCAACGGTCAGGAACAAAGACGGGAGCATCCTGTTGATCTAAACAATTTAACGCCTTATCAGCAAGGGGACGAATCTTAACAAACCATTGAGTTGATAATAGCGGTTCCACCGGAACTTTACCGCGATCGCTATAGGGAACAGTATGTTTATAGTCTTCAATTTTAACTAAAAATCCCTTATCTTTCAGGAATTGAATCAGATTTTTTCGGGCGACAAATCTATCTTGTCCGGCAAATGGCCCGGCGTTTTCATTCAGAGAGCCATCCTGATTCATAATATTAATCATCGGCAGTTGATGCCGTTGACCCATTTGAAAATCATTCGGATCATGGGCAGGAGTTACTTTAACACAACCCGTGCCAAAATTCGGATCAACAAAATCATCCCCAATAATCGGAATTTCCCGTTTAATAATCGGTAAAATTACCGTTTTTCCGATTAAATCTTTATAGCGAATATCCTTGGGATTCACCGCCACCGCCGTATCCCCGAGCATCGTTTGAGGCCGCGTGGTGGCGACCACCAGCGAACCACTGCCATCGGCCAGCGGATAGCGGCAGTGCCAGAGAAAGCCGTCCTCCTCCTCGCTCTCGACCTCGAGATCGGACACCGCCGACTTGAGCACCGGGTCCCAGCTCACCAGCCGCTTGCCGCGGTAGANNCCTTCATCCAGGGTAAATCGTTCCCGCGTCCAGTCACAAGAAACCCCCAAACGTCGCAACTGATTAACAATTATTCCGCCGGATTCTTGTTTCCATTCCCAAGCCCGTTGTAAAAATTTTTCTCGTCCCAAATCGTCGCGGGTTTTCCCTTCTGCTTTCAGTTGTCGTTCTAAAATTGTTTGAACTGCAATACTGGCATGATCCATCCCCGGCAAATACAAAGCGTTATAACCCTTCATCCGATGATAGCGAATCAGAGCATCAATTAGGGAGTTATTAACAGCGTGACCNNTGGAGATTCCCCGTGACGTTGGGGGGGGGAATCATAATACAATAGGGCTCCCCGGGTTGGTTGGGGTCAGCTTTAAACACCTGATGAGCTTCCCAATACTGTTGCCATTTGGCCTCGGTACTAAAGGGTTCGTATTTCGTGGCTTGGTTTGGAGTCGTTGCAGTCATGGGTTTGGACAAGAGGGGCAATTTTAGACAATCTTTTCTATTTTGCCATATTTGGGCTTATCGTTGTACTCTAGGATCTTTCAATTCTTGGATAATCTTTTTTTTAGTTATTTTATCGTTTTCCAATCTATTAATCCCAAATCACGCAATGGAGGTAATTCTTCTACAGCTTCTTCAAACGCAGGAGTTTCTTGAAAAATATCATCAAGTGTTAATAAATAAATTTTATAATTATCAATATACCGATGACCATATAATCTTTCTATAAAAGTATCTTTATAACCACTTCCTGCTAACATTACACTTAAATCGACACAGTGGTAGTCAATATCTGAGTAATACATACGGGCATCATCTTTATCTAATTTTTTAGCCCTTAATTTACATTGAAAATGGATTTTGCGGTTTTGATCCCAACCAAATCCATCAATTCCATCATCTGGCCCCGCTACACCAGGAGTTAGTCCGAGACGCGCAGCAAATCGACGACCTAATTCCTGTTTTTTAGAATTATTAGCCGATAGTATAACCTGGATAATTTCATAAATTATTAAAGGATCATCCATAGTATTAATTAACTTGATTGTTAAGGGGATAGAATGTGTTGTAAAGCAATTTAATTCCAACAATAGCACACTCAATAAATTGATCTTTCATCCCACAACTTTCAAGCACACTTAAAGTTTCAACACTTAGCATTACTTCCCTGTTCTGTGAACCTAATTCCTTTGGATACTCTTGTAAATCCTTTAGTTTTTTGTCTTGTTCTTTAATATATAATAGAGTCCCTCTGATTGCACAGTTAATTAAGGATTGAAATGATAAACCCAATCCTTGAGAAAGAATTTGAACCATTTTTTCTTGATCTTCAGTGAATCTAACTATGCTTATGTTTTTAGGAGAAGTATGTTTACTTTGCTGAGTAACTGTCTTAATTTCTTGTTCTACCAAAGGGTCATCAATAGTATTTTTTTGATCGTTAATAGTCATTTTCAATCCTCCAACTTTCTATAGGTTAATTATTGAACAAAAATTTTCATAGAGATCCTCACAAGTTTCATAAGTCCAAATATATTTTTTATCCTCATATAAAGCCTCTTGCATTTCATCTTGCAAATATCTAATTTCTTGAGAAATTTCGCATTGATGGGGAACTATAGAAATAGTTTCCAATTTATTGTTGATGATATCTTTGGATACCCCCAAAGGGACAATAGTAACTTGAACTTTATTAGGAAGCCCTGTATTGGCTTCTAGCTTAGATACCATATAAAGAATTCTATCAAGATTACCTAAAGCTTTACTTTTTTGGGAGGCATTAATAGGGATTAAAATTTTATCTGGATTGTCATTCACAATAACCTTGACAGTATCTTCTCTGGCTCCTTTTGCATCAATAACGATATGATCGTATTGGGTTGGATCAACAATATTTAAAAGATTCTCTCGCTTAGGATTGTAAATTAATGATAAGTTATCCTCCAAGAATACCTCCAATTCTTTCTTCGGCTTGCTTGGAGCAAAAAACTCCCAAGCTTGGTGTTGGTCATCACAGTCTAGGAGTAGAGTCCGAGCCCAGGGAAACTCTGATATAAGAACACCTGTTATATGTACAGCAAGAGTAGTCTTACCTANNTATTATGGGTGCATAGAATGATCAATATTGTTCTCCTCTAGTTAGATTTGTCAAAGTATAGCATAACCTACTCTTATCTGTAATAGTCCAACAGTCGCGAACCCCGTCCTGCTTGTTTTCCAGTCGTTCTCTACCTCTCCCCAAAAAAAGTTTTAAAAAGGGGTTGACATTCCCAGAAAAAG
>DMPJ01000220.1:18108-29164 GCA_003456035.1 Planktothrix sp. UBA8402 | reverse complement strand
AGGTTGAAAATCGGCGGAATTATTGTACCATAAATAGGTATCTAAATAATTAGCTAAATCTTTGAGAATGGGATATTCAAAGATTTTAGTTAGAGATAAATCTACCTGAAATTGATCACGAATGCGGATCACTAATTGGGTTGCCAAAAGCGAATGCCCCCCGATCTTAAAGTAATTATCATTAACCCCAATGCGTTCCACACCCAAAAGCTCACTCCAGATAGTAGCCAGTTGAGCCTCAATGGGAGTACGCGGTGCTAAAAAGCCCGTCGCCAGATGGCGAGTAGCCGTATCGGGAGTTGGTAAAGCTTGCCGATCTACTTTGCCATTGGAAGTTAATGGTAGGGCATTGAGCAACACAAAACCCTGGGGAACCATATAACTCGGTAACTTTTGTTGAATAAACTCCCGTACCTGGGGAACTAATTTCTGAACTAACTTTCCGGATAACGGATTATTTGTATAGCTTGTCCAGGGCTTAATCGTCACCGTTTCATCCGCCCAAAAATGAGCCAAGAACGGATGGGCGAATTTATTGAAATCATCTTTTGGAGCTAAATCATGGCGACAGAAAATGATATCAAAAGATCCATCTTGACTGCCTTCCCACCAACTAAGATGAGCCGTATAACCCACTTTTTCGGCCAATTGCCAAACTTCTTCAGGATTGACTCCCCGCAGCATGGGCTGTTGGTTTAAGACCTGTCGTAGTGCCCCCACCGTGGCAACAGGGGGCGGGTTTTCTAACCACTCTAAAACTTGTAAGGCTGCTTGTACCCGTTGATTGGGCACATCTCGGATTCCTAAGTACCCGGTTGTCCGGTGTTCTAGCTTGTCTTGCAGTTGAACCAAAGAAAGGGTGTCCCGTTGCCAGTTCAACCAGGGTACTGAGGTTTCAGGGTTAACCGTTAATGATTGCTCCTGGTTTTGAGTCAAATAAAGAGTGACATCATAGCGGAATTGCGTTAGTTCATTCTCCGCCTGACCCCGTTTCGGCTCGATCACCACCTCCGTAATTTGGGGAAAGCGTTGTTTAAGAGCAATAAAGAACTGAGGATCAATTAACAACTCCTCCTCGGATGCTACACTTTGATTCACCTGACATTGCCATTGCTCAATAGTTTGATCTGCGTCCGCCCGGGTCAACTGCACGACCGCATGGTAGGGTTCTAATAACGGTAAGCTACGGATATCACCCACAAAAATCACACCCCCACTCGTCAGAGCCTGCACCGCTCCTTCCAGCATTTGTAACAGATAGTCCACACTCGGAAAATATTGAACAACAGAGTTGATCACCACCGTATCAAAGACTCCCTGGGGAATCCCTTCAAAATTATCAGCAGTGCGGTAGAGTAACTTAACCGTTCCTAAGCCCTCAACCGTGTCACAGATCCTTTCCAAATTACGAATCGTGGCTAAAGAATAATCCGTTCCCCAATACTCCTGGCAATATTTAGCCACTCGAAATAAGAGTAAACCACTCCCGCAACCGATTTCTAAAACCCGTTGGGGTTGTCTCACTAGAATGCGTTCTACCGTATTTTCTACCCATTCCAGCATGACCGGAGCGGGTATCGCTTGACCCGTATAACTGCTATTCCAACCCCTGATATTAAAAGTGGGATCAGCATCGGCAGCTAGGGGCTGACTATAGGAATCTTCGTATAACTTTTGCCAATCACTAACGTACTCACTTTGCCATTGAGCAAGCTGTTCAGGTAAGACCTGACCTTGAAGCTTAGGAACTAGGTAGGCTACCAGATTGGTGTTAAGTTTATGGTTATCGTGGGTGGCCACCTGATCCACACGGGCAATAACTACCGCGTCTTGAACGAAAGGATGTTCTGATAGGGCGGCTTCTATTTCCCCTAATTCAATGCGGAAACCGCGAACTTTTACCTGATGGTCAATGCGTCCTAAATATTCAATATTGCTATCGGGTAAGTAACGAGCTAGGTCTCCTGTTTTATAAAGTTTCGCCGTGGGATGATTACTGAAAGGATTGGCAATAAATCTCTCTTGGGTTAATTCAGGACGGTTCAGATAACCCCTGGCAATCCCGACACCACCAATATGAATTTCACCTGTCACCCCAATCGGTACGGGCTGGAGATGGGAGTCTAAAATGTAAACCTGAACGTTAGCTATCGGATGACCAATGGTAACTTTAGTGTCAAAAGGGGTACAGGTGGCTACGGTGGCACAGACACTTCCCTCCGTTGGCCCGTAGGCGTTAAAGAAGTTTCGCCCTGTTGACCATTGTTTCACCAGTTCCGGCGAGGAGGCTTCACCTCCGACAATAATGGTTTGTAAAGCTGGAAAGTTTTCACAGGGAAGCACCGCTAGGACTGATGGAGGTAAGCTAATATGGGTAATATGGTAATTCCGTAATTGTTCGGCTAAAGGGATACCGGGCATCAAAGCATTTTTGTTCGCTAAGTAGAGAGCCGCTCCTGAGCCTAAAGCCATCAAAATTTCCGAGATACAGGCATCAAAGCTGAAGGAAACAAACTGGAGAACGCGACTGTTAGTTCCAACTGCAAAGCTTAGAATTTGGGATTGGGTGAGGTTAGATAGCCCCCGATGTTCGACCATCACACCTTTAGGTTTGCCTGTGGAACCCGATGTGTAAATCACATTGGCTAGATTAGAGGAGGTTACAACCCCAGTCAAATTCTCCTGAGAATAGGGGGTAATTTTCTGCCACAGTTCATCTAATAGGAGTGTTTGAGTTGGAGTTTGAGGTAATTTCTCTAACAATGGGGCTTGAGTCAGCAGTAAGGGAATCTGACTGTCCTCAATCATCAAACGGAGACGGTCTGAGGGATATTCTGGGTCAAGGGGAAGATAGGCGGCTCCGGCTTTGAGAATCCCTAAGAAGGCAATGATCATATCTAGGGAACGTTCTATGGATAAACCGATCAGGGTTTCAGTTTCAACGCCTAGTCCACGCAAATAATGGGCTAATTGGTTGGCTTGACGGTTGAGTTGAGCGTAGGTGAGGGATTGATTTTCAAAGACGACGGCCACCGCATCGGGAGTACGCTCTGCTTGTTCTTCTACCAATTGATGAATACATTTGTTGTAGTTGTAATCAGCGTGGGTGTCATTCCAGGTCTGGAGTAATTGCTGTTGCTCCTGGTCTGTTAGGAAGGGGATCAGAGAGACGGATTGTTGGGGATTATCGACGATTGCCTTTAACAGAATCCGAAAATGGGTCATCAAGCGAGCGATAGTTTCCCCGTCAAAAAGGTCGCAGTTATAGGAACAAAGACCGGCAAGACCGTCGGGGCCATCGGAGAGATAAATCTCCAGGTCAACCCGTACTGAATCTAGTTCTGAAGTGATTTCTTCCACCGTTACCCCTGGTAGATCCCAGGGAGAACTGAAAGCGTTGTGGAGGGCAAAAACAATCTGTACTAGGGGATTGCGGTCTAGGTGTCGATCTGGTTGCAATTCTTCGACCAACACCTCAAAGGGTAAATCCTGATGGTCATAGGCATCTTGGGTGGTTGTTCGTACCTGAGCCAGAAATTCTGCAAAACTGGGGTTCTCGGATAGATCAAACCGCAGGGCCAAGGTATTCACAAACAGGCCAATTAACCCCTCGATTTCAGTACGGTTACGGTTGGCAATTGGGGAGCCAATTACTAAATCAGTTTGGCCACTATAACGAGACAACAACACCGCAAACCCCGCTAAAAGGGTCATAAAGAGGGTACAACCCTGGCGCTGACTAAGTTGTTTGAGTTGTTCGAGCAGATCACGGTCTAAGTGAAATAGTTCGGTTCCCCCACGAAAACTTTGGATCGGGGGACGAGGACGATCACTCGGTAATTGATGGAGTAGGGGGACACCTGCTAATTTCTGTTTCCAGTAGTTGATTTGACGCTCCAACACTTCACTGGTGAGCCATTGACGTTGCCAGATGGCAAAATCAGCGTACTGAATCGATAAAGGGGGTAAATCAGCCGATATCCCTGTGCAGAAACTGTGATAGTAGGTGGATAGTTCGCGGATGAAAACCTCTAAAGACCAACCATCGGCGGCGATGTGGTGAATCGCAATTAATAAAATGTATTCATCCTTTTTTACTTGCCAGAGTTTAACTCGTAGCACAGAACCATTGTCAAGATCAAAGGGTTCGGAGGCAGTTTCAGCTAATAAATGTTGGATTTGCTGTTGAGGGTTACTCAGGTTTTGCAGATTAACGACGGGTAATTGAAAGTTGACATTAGGAGTGATCACCTGAATCGGTTGGTTATTCTTAACTTTAAACTGAGTCCGTAGGGGTTCATGGCGTTGTATAAGCGCTTGAAAAGTCTGTTCTAAAGCCTTTATATTAAGATTCCCTTGCAAACGGAGAGTGCGGTCTATGGTGTAGGCTGCGCTTTCTCCTTCTAATTTATTAACAAACCAAAGTCGCGTTTGGGCAAAGGAAAGGGGTATATTTGTATCTCTGGATACGGAAATTAGAGCGGGCGGTTGAGACTGTTTACTTGGCGAGGTTTGGGATTGCTGCTGTTTCAGTTTTTGCAGCACTAATTCTCTTTTTTCAGGAGACAGGTTTTCTAAACGTTTGAGAAGATCGCTCATGGGATTAATTAAAAATCAATAGTTTATTTAGACAGATAGCACAAAGAGATCGAAAGAATACAAAAGTGGACTTATATAGCGGGTCTAAAAAAGTAGCTTCGCCGAGTCTTTANNAGTGTTAAAAGAACTTTTCAATAGTTTGATGAAGAATTAGAGTAATTGTTGAGCTACCTCCTCGTCAGATAATTGATCAATTTCCCCTAAAATTTGAGCGAGAGCATCACTTTCTGACTGTTCAAGTTGCTGAATAATAACTCTTTCAGCCAGTTGATTAATAGTGGGATTATCAAAAAAATAACGGAAAGAAAACTCAATTTCAAAAGTCTCTTTAAGCCGCGAAATCACCTGAGTAGCGAATAAGGAATGACCACCTAATGCAAAAAAGTTGTCATAGATTCCTACTTGATTTAAGCGCAGAACTTCTGACCAAATGGTGGCGATTTCCCGCTCTGTATCTGTGCGAGGTTCGACAAATTCAACGCCTGATTGTTGTTGATTATGATCGGGAGTCGGTAAACCCCACCGATTAATTTTACCATTAGGTGTGAGAGGAAAAACTTCTAAAAAGACAAAAGCATTAGGAATCATATAATAGGGGAGTTTTTCGCCAAGAAAATCCCGCAATACTTTTGGTTTTAATTGATCATTATGGGGAATGATATAGGCTACCAAGGATTTATCCCCAGGAGAATCTTCTCGCACTATGACAATGGCTTCTTTAACCTGAGAATGTTGGCTTAAAAGTATCTCTATTTCACCTAATTCAATGCGAAATCCTCGGACTTTAACTTGATTATCAATCCGTCCTAAAAACTCCAGATTACCGTCAGTTAGACGACGGGCTAAATCACCTGTTTTATAAAGAGTATCTCCGAGAATGAAAGGATTAGGAATGAACTTTTCACGGGTTAAAATTGGCTGATGTAAATAATCTCTGGCTACACTTGCACCACCAATATAAATTTCCCCTGGAATACCGATAGGAATTCGTTGTAAATTATGATCTAATAAATAAACTATTCTGTCGCCAATGGGTTTACCAATGGGAATAGAATTGATCTTTTTATCAAGTTGTTTGGGAATGGGATAACAACAGGTAAAAACTGTACATTCTGAAGGCCCATAACCATTGAAAATTTGGGTTTCAGGTAATACATTTAGGGCTCGATGAATATGAGCAATAGAAAGGGTTTCACCACCGACTGAAAGCTGTTTAATTCCTAATAATGATTCGGGTTGGGTGTCTATCATTAAATTAAATAAAGCGGTCGTTAAAAATAGGGTATTAATTCCCTGTTCTTCAATAATTTTACTTAACTCTTTAGGGGTGGGAATATTCCCCGGATAAAGGACACAACGACCTCCATACAGCAAGGTTGGCCATAATTCGAGGGTTAAAGCATCCCACGAAATGGAAGAATGTTGTAGCCAAATTATGTTAGCATCCAGGTGAATATAATCTATCCCAAACATAAAACCTATAAAGCTACGATGGGGAACTTCTGTACCTTTTGGTGTTCCTGTAGAACCGGATGTATAGATAATATAGGCTAGGTTTTCTGGTGTTACTTCATTGGTTAAATTTTCTGAGGTATATTGAGCAATTTTTTTCCATTCTGATTCAATATTAATGATTTTCTGATGATCATTTTTGGGCAATTGAGCTAATAAATGATTTTGCGTGAGAATTAGAGGAGATTGCACATCAGCGACCATGAAAGTCAATCTTTCTGACGGATAACTAGGATCTAAAGGAACATAAGCTCCACCTGCTTTAAGAATAGCTAAAATGGCGATGACCATTAAGGGAGATCGCTCAATACAAACACCGATTTTATCTTCTAATTTAATTCCTAAAGATTGTAAATAATGGGCGAGTTGATTAGCTCGATTATTTAATTCTTGATAGGTAAGTTTTTCCTTTTGATAAATCAGGGCGATCGCGTCGGGGGTTTGATTAACTTGTTGTTCAAACAGGTGATGAACACATTGATAATTAATGGTTTTAATCTGCTCCTGATTTTGTTTTTCTTCGGCAATTAATTGTTGTTCTTCTGCTTCATTTAGTAAGGAAAATTGCGAGAGAGACTGTTCTGGTTGGGTAGCAATATGGGTTAATAAATTTTGCAAATGACCAATCATACGCTCAATGGCTTTGGGGTCAAAACGACTGGTATCGTAGATAATTCTTCCTGATAATTCTGAGTTAGGAATAACAACTAGAGTGAGGGGATAATTGGTGCGTTCAAAACAACGCAGATCAGTTATTTCTAAGGTTTTTTTTGCCTCCGTTTCTGAGGCATCTACGGGATAGTTTTCAAATACTAAAATACTTTCAAATAAGGGCATTCCTGGCAGAATATCGCTACTTTTTTGAATTTCTGCTAGGGAATAATAAGCATATTGTTCCTGTTCAAATTGTTGGGATTGTAAATCTTTCAGCCAGGGAATTAATTCCTGTTGATCAGAAATATTTAAGCGGATCGGTAAGGTATTAATAAATAAACCTACCATTTTATCTACATCATGCAGACTACTAGGCCGACCTGATACCGTCGCACCAAAAATAATATCAGTTTCTCCACTGTAGCGAGAAAGCAATAATCCCCAGGCTCCCTGTACTAAATTATTCAGGGTTAAACGGTATTTTTGGACTAAGGATTGGAGTTTTTGAGTAACTTCTAAAGATAATTTAAAAGGAACTTCTTGATAGGCAACTTCAGAGGTTTTATTGCCTGGCAATTTATCAATTACTAAAGGAGTTGCAGCTTCAAAGCCTTGTAATTTATTTCGCCAAAATTTTTGAGCTTGACTGTTATCCTGTTGCTGTAACCAATTAATATAATCTCGATAGGGATGACAGGGTTTTAAGGTTAAAGATTTGCCTTGTTGATAGGCTTCGTAGAGATCAAAAACTTCTTGGAGAATAATTTGCATTGACCAACCATCAAACAAAATATGATGATGACTCCAAATAAATTCGTGACTGTCGCTGGCTAATTTAATAATCGCAAAACGCATGACTGGAGCTTGATCTAAAGCTATACCAACGGAGCGATCGCTTTTTAAAAAAGCTTCTAATTGACTTTGTTGTTGGTCATGATCCCAATGTTGCCAGTCGTGAATTGTCCAGGGTAAATCTACCTTACGGTTCACCATTTGCAAGGGTTTTTCAATTTCTTCCCAATAGAAAGAACTGCGTAAAATGGGGTGACGAGTAACTACTTTTTGCCAAGATTGTTGAAAATTGGGCAGATTGAATTTCCCTTGTAATCTGCAAACTAGCTGTTCAAAATAAACCTCAGATTCAGGCGCGTAAAGGCTATGAAAGAGCATCCCCTGTTGCATGGGAGAAAGTTCATAGAGGTCTTCAATATTGTTCATTTAACTATCTTTTTTTAGATTGCTTTTGATTGATTTTGTTCAGGAATTTATCAAGCTGTTCTTGATTAATTTTAGCCGCAGTAAAGTCCGAAGGCGTATAACATGAAGTTTCGGTGGACTGACAGTGAATAATCAAATTTCTCAAAACCTCCATAAATTCATTGGCGAGTTTTTCAATAGTTTCCCGACGATGAACGTTTTCACTATAAACAAATTGAATATCCAGTTTTTGATCACGAACCAGACCACTTACTTCTAATAAATGACTGCGATCGCCTGAAGAACTGTGATCGGATTTCCATTCTTTGACCCTTCCTAAAACCTCTGATGCCGATAGTACCTGATCAAATTGACCTAAGTAATTAAAACTAACCTGGGCCTTGATTAAGTCCTTAAATTGGCGTTTAATTTCCGCATCGCTCGACAGATATTTCAGTACACCATAACCAATACCACGATATGGCAGACGACGCAATTGTTCTTTAACAGATTTTAAGGTTTCTTGCGGTTTCCCGGTTTGACTTTGTTCTAATACCATAGGAAATAAAGTCGTAAACCAACCGACGGTACGAGATAAATCTACTTGTTCAAATAAATCTTCCCGTCCATGACCTTCTAAGTCAACTAATAGGCTATTTCCCCCCGNNGCGTTAATTTGAGTGTTGTAAGCACTGGGTACATCTTGCAATAATCCTCGCGTTTCTTCTTCCGTTAAAAACAGGTTGATAGTCTTAGCTGAATTTAGCTGATTACTCTCTTTTTCTAGGGAATAATCTACGGGTAAAGGCAGGATTTTTGTCTGTAATTGAGATAGCCAATAATCAATTTCTGGCTTTAATTGTTCAGATTTGCTGTAGCTAACTAGCTGTTTTGACCAATCTTGAAATGAGGTAGTTTTGGGCGGTAATTTAATGGCTTGACCTTGGCTAATTTGTGCATAAGCGGTGGTCAAATCCTCAAGTATAATTCGCCAGGAAATACCATCTATGGCTAAATGATGAATCACTATTAGTAATTGACCCTGTTGTTGATTACCTAACTTAAATAAGGCAAATTTGACAATTTCTCCCGATGACAAATTTAGACTATTTTGCAATTCTGTATCTTTGGTTGTAATTGCCTTTTTTTGTCCGTCTGGAGAGAGTTCGGATAAATCAATAACAGTTAAAGATACCGCTTCTTTAATCCCATCATTAATCTGTTCTAAATTTTCATTTTCCCGACTATAACGCAACCTCAAAGCATCATGATGATTCAATAATGCTTGCAAAACTTGCTTTAATAAGTCTGGCTCCAGGGTTGGGGGAACTTCTATTAAAGCCGATTGATTAAAGAAGTGAGCATCGGCTAAATTTTGCTCAAAAAACCAATGCTGAATAGGTGTTAAAGGTACAATTCCTGTGACGACATTTTGATTCGCTTGGATTTGTTGACTGGTTCCGACAACGGTGGCTAATTCGGCGATTGTTTGATATTGAAACAGTTGTTTGGGAATTAACTGTAGCCCCATCTGATTAGCTTTAGAAATCATCTGGATACTAATAATTGAATCGCCCCCCAGTTCAAAGAAATTGTCGTGGATGCTAACTTTTTCGAGTCTTAAAACTTCAGCCCAAATGGTTGCTAAATGTTTTTCTGTGTCGGTGGTTGGATTCGTAAAATTAGTGCTACTATCTGACAGTGTTTTCTCTGGAATTGGTAAGGCTCGATAATCTACTTTTCCGCTAGGTGTAATGGGAATTGCTTCTAGGAAAATGAAGATCGAGGGAACCATATAGGCAGGTAATTTCTGTTTTAAGTAATGGCGAATTTCTTCGACTGTTACTTGACTTTGATTTGCTAGTAAATAGGCTATTAATCGCTTATTCCCTGGGGTATCTTCTCTGGCAATTACGACGGCCTGTTTAATTAAGGGATATTGATTTAAAATTGCTTCAATTTCCGTTAGTTCAATCCTGAAACCTCGAATCTTAACTTGAGAATCAACCCGTCCCAAAAATTCTAAGTTACCATCAATTTGATAGCGAACTAAATCCCCTGTTTTATATAGTTTTTCTCCTGGTTTAAAGGGATGATTAATAAATTTTTCGGCGGTTAATTCTGGTCGATTTAAGTAACCCCTGGCTATACCTAAGCCACCAATATGAAGTTCACCCGGCACGCCAATGGGCATCGGTTCTAGGTATTTATCTAAGATATAAATTTGCACATTATTGATAGGTTTCCCAATCGGAATTTCAGGTTGATTAATGGGGCGATCAGGTAGATAATAAAGGGTAGAAACAACTGTAGCCTCCGTCGGGCCGTAACTATTGACCAATTTGGGGTAATAACCGACATATTCCTGCCACATTTTTACCCGTTCGGGTAAGACTCGTTCACCACCTAAAATAACCAATCGCAATGAGGGAGGTAAGACTAATTTTTCCGGCACTATTTCACTGACCAATAAATGCCAATAAGCGGTAGGTAAATCCCAAATAGTGATGGTTTGCTCTTGGGATTCTTGAATAAAAGTATTGATGGATTTCATCATTGTTTCTGTTTTCAAAACCAGAGTGCCACCACAACTTAAACCGGGATAAATTTCTTCCGCCGCCGCATCAAAATTAATAGAAGCAAATTGTAAAACCTTGTCTTGGGCTGTTATTTGATATTGTTCGATCGCACTTTGGCTAAAGTTAATCAGGGATTGATGTTCAATTAATACCCCTTTTGGTTTTCCTGTGGAACCTGATGTATAAATAACGTAGGCAAAATTTTTTGGAGTTATAACTGCGTCAAGATTATTAGTATTTTCTTGGGCAATAATTGTTTTTTGACTATCTAAACACACCGCTTTAATAGCTTGCTTGGGCGTTAAATTAGTCCACTTTTCTAAGGTGACAACAAGGTTGATGCTGGCATCTTCAATCATATAGGCTAATCGGTCTTCAGGATAAGCAGGATCGAGAGATAAATACGCTCCTCCTGCTTTGAGAATGCCCAAAATTCCGATGATCATTTCTAAGGAACGTTCTAAACAAATTCCTACTAAATCATCAGGTTTAACCCCTAAACTTTGCAAATAATA
>DMPJ01000220.1:1163-18103 GCA_003456035.1 Planktothrix sp. UBA8402 | reverse complement strand
CCAAAGACAAGGGCGATCGCCTCTGGGGTTTTCTTAACTTGTGCTTCAAAAAGTTGATGAATGCCGTTGAATTTCTGATAATTAGTATCAGTATAGTTCCAGGTAACTAATAATTGATGCCTTTGATTTTCTGTTAGCAAAGAATACTGGGAAAGATGTTGATGGGGATTGACTAAAATTCCTGCTAATAGGGTTTGATAATCCGTCACCATTCGCTCAATAGTAGCGTGATCAAACAAATCACTATTGTATTCCCAAACCATCGTAATGCCTGCGGTTTCAACGTCTTGAATGTCAGCACTGGAATGACGACCAACTCGTTGTTCAGAGCGAGGAATTACCACAATATCGAGATCAAATTTAGCCGAATAATTGCTAACTGCTTCATTTTGTTTAATGGTCAAACCAGGCAAACTGAGGTCAGGTAATTGAGCATCATGGAAACTAAACATTACCTGAAATAAAGGGTTATAACTTAAGTGACGAACGGGTTTTAAAACTTCAACAACTTTATCAAAAGGTACATCTTCATGGGCATAACCTTCTAAAGTAACTTGACGAACTTGCTTTAATAATTCTCGAAAAGTTGGATTTCCAGCAAGATTGGTACGAAGGACAATATTATTAACAATCATGCNNATACCCCCGACCCCACACAAATATCTTCTTGCCCTGTATAGCGATAAATTTGGGTTAAAAAGACCGCAAACATACTCATAAATAGCGTTACCCCTTCTTGCCTACCAAGGTTTCTCAAGGGTTGGCAAATCTCTAGGGGGAGATCAACTCGCACCATGCCCCCGTTATAGGTTTGCTCCGTTGGTCGGGGGCGATCGTAGGGCAATTCCAACAGGGGGGGCATCCCGGCTAATTTTTGATGCCAGTAGTCTATTTGGGCTTTTGCTGACTCGCTTTGGGCCCATTCTCGCTGCCAATGGGCAAAGTCGGCAAATTGCAAGATTGGCTCACTTAGGGGAGAAGGTTGACCCTGAGCAAAGGCTTTATAGAGAGTAATTAATTCTTTTAAAAATAAGTTAAATGACCAGCCATCATGTACCAAATGATGTTCTACATGGATTAACTGCCAGTCTTGTTCACTTAATTTTAATAATGTCCAATGAATTAACGGTAATTGACTAATATTAAAAGGTTTATGGACTGATTTATTCTTCAAATTTTCAACTGCTTTCTCCTGTTGATCTTTAGGAATTGTTTGGAGGTCAATAATAGGTAATTTAACGGCTGCTGGAGGATGAATGACTTGTGCAAGTTTTCCTGCTACGGCGGGNNAGTTGTGCGAAAGATTTCGTGGCGACGGATAATTTCACTGAGACTTTTTTCTAGGATAGGAATATCTAAATTACCCTGAATTAGTAAAATTTCTTGAAATTGATAGGCGGTCACCGAGGGAGCTAACTGTTCGATAAAATAAACCCTTTCCTGGGCAAAGGAAACGGGTAAATAACCCTGCCGTGAAATTGGTTTAATTTGAGTAAAAGATGATGGTTTTTCTACTTTTTTTTGCTGAGTAATTACTTCACTTAAGCTATTAATAGTAGGATGCTCAAATAGTTTTTCAAAAGAAATTTCTACTTGTAAAATATCTCGGATTCGAGATAAGATTTGTGTGGCAATTAGGGAATGACCTCCTAACTGGAAGAAATTATCATCAACCCCAATTTTTTCCAGTCCAAATACTTTTCTCCAAATCTCAGCTAGAATCGCTTCTTGCTCGTTACGCGGGGCAGTAAAGGCGGTTTCTAAATTAGGTAGGGGTAAGGCGTGGCGATCAACTTTCCCATTTGGACTCAGAGGTAGCTTTTCTAAGATTACAAATGCCCCAGGAATCATATAGCCCGGAAGCTGATTTTTTAAAAATTGTTGTAGGTTTGCAGTTAGTTTTTCCTCCGTTGAATGGGGAACAATATAAGCAACTAAACTTTTATTCCCTAGGGTATCTTCCCGATCAATAACAATAGTTTGAGAGACTTGATAGTGTTGTAATATAACTGTTTCAATTTCTCCTAATTCAATTCTAAAACCATTAATTTTGACCTGATGATCAATGCGTCCTAGATATTCTAAATTGCCATCGGTTAAATATTCACCTAAATCCCCGGTTTTATATAGTTTTTCTGACGAATTAAATGGTGATTGAATAAACTTTTCGACGGTTAATTCAGGGCGGTTTAAATATCCCCTAGCAACACCTAAGCCACCGATGTGAATTTCTCCTGGGGTTTCAGTAGGGATAAGGTTTAAACTTTCATCTAACACATAAACTTGAATATTCTCCCCTAATGCTTTGCCAATGGGAAGTTCGGGACGGTTGAGTTGACTTTCGGTGAGGTGGGATAGGTAACAACTTGTTGCCGCAATAGTCGCTTCAGTTGGCCCATAAACATTAATTAATTCAGGAAAAGTTCCCACTGTTTTTAACCACTGTTTCACCCATTCCGGTTGGACTTTTTCACTGCCAATAATAACTAATCGCAGGCTCTTATCCAAGGGAATCTTGCTATTAATTAATTCGTTAACTAATAAATGCCAGTAAGCGGTCGGTAAATTCCAAATAGTAATTCCCAATTCCCTCGATTTTTGGATAAATAAGGGAATAGAATTTACCATTTCTGGTGTTCTTAAAACCAAAGTTGCACCGCTACAAAGACTGGAATAAATTTCTTCTGCCGCCACATCAAAACTAATAGAAGCAAATTGAAGGATGCGATCGCTACTAGATAACCGATATTGATCAATAATTAATTGGGTAAAGTTTACCAAAGACCGATGTTCAATCATTACCCCTTTGGGTTTTCCCGTTGAACCTGATGTATAAATAACGTAGGCTAAATTACTATTTTCTACCGTATGAACTAAATTATTAACATCACATTTGGCAATTTCTGACCATTGACTATCTAAATTAACAACTAAACCTTTATAGTTGGCAATTAAACTAGACCCTTGACTGTGAGTAACTAACACGGAAATTTGAGCATCTTCTACCATATAGCTCAATCTTTCCTGGGGATAGTTAGAATCAAGGGGAATGTATGCTCCTCCGGCTTTGAGAATACCCAGCAAACCAATAATCATATTCAGGGATCGATCAATACAAAGTCCCACTAAAGTCTCGGATTTTACCCCTAAATTTTGTAAATAATTAGCTAGTTGATTAGATGCGGTATTTAATTCTTGATAGGTTAATTTTCCCTGTTCAGAAACAACTGCGATCGCGTTCGGTGTTTGTTTAACTTGGGATTGAAATAATTGATGAATACATTGGTTAATCATAGGAGGAAGATAGGCTTTAGAAACCTTTATTGGATTTAGACCTGAGAGAAAAAAATAAATAGAAGTCGAAAAAAAGTCAACGATAGGATCGGAGCAAATCCCTCGGCATTGATTAAAACATATTTTTGATTCTGAGGCAACCTCAACCTATCCCAGCCAGTATAGACTGTACAGAGGTATTATTATAAAAGCAGTTCCAAATGCTTTTAGCAATGGAATAGAGGGTGTTGTAGTTCACGAGCGTCCGGTTCACCCTGTGCAAAGTGATCAAAACCTGTAGGGGTTGGGTCTGGTCAACCCTCTTTATGCCTGGGTTGGGAGACCCAACCCCTACACCGATTGCTATATAAACAACTCGACATTTTGAAGATCAACACTTATACCTAATTAAACAACTGTTTTAGGAGACAACAAATATGAAAATAGTAGAATTTTTATCATACTTAAATAGTTTAGAAATTAAACTCTGGCTAGAAGCAGAAAAGTTAAAATATCAAGCTCCTACGGGAGTAATGACGACCGAAATTAAACAAGAAATTGGAAACAGAAAGACAGAAATTATTGCTTTTTTAAAATTAGCAAAAATATCTGTTCATGCAAGTGAATCAGCTATTACTCCTGTTGGCAGAGATGGAGATTTACCCCTCTCTTTTGCTCAACAAAGAATTTGGTTTCTGCATCAGATGGATAGTCAAAATCCTGCTTACAATGAAAGTCCCACTATCCGTCTAACGGGCAGTCTTAATATTGAAGTTTTAGAACAAAGTCTGAATGCTATTATTGAACGCCATGAAATTCTGCGGACAACTTTTCCGATGATTGACGGTAAACCCATCCAGAAAATTTTACCTTCCCTTCAGATTAACTTACTTGTTGTTAATTTACAAGATTTACCCAGCAATCAAATAGAAGAAATTATTGCTCAAGAACTGCAAAAACCCTTTGATTTAACCCAAGCTCCCTTAGTGCGATTTACCCTCTTAGATTTAGGTCAAGAATCTTATATTTTAGTGCCAGTTATTCATCACATTATTATTGATGGTTGGTCAAAAGGAATATTCTTTAAAGAATTATCTTATTTTTATCAATCTTTCCTGTCAAAAACCCCTGTAAATTTACCTCAACTTCCGATTCAATATGCGGATTTTGCTGTTTGGCAACGACAATGGTTACAAGGAGAAATCCTAGAAAATCAACTTAATTATTGGCAAAAACAATTAGCCGATGCTCCGCCTTTATTAGAACTTCCCACCGATCAACCCCGACCTTCTATTCCGACCTTTCAAGGTCATACCCTGAACTTTCAAATTGACCCCGATCTCACCGATAAACTTAAAACCCTGAGTCAAAGATCGGGTGTGACTCTGTTTATGACTTTGCTGGCTACTTTCACGACCTTACTATTTCGTTATAGTCATCAAGAAGATATTCTGATTGGCACACCTGTTGCTAACCGTAATCGCCAAGAAATTGAACCCCTAATGGGCTTTTTTGTCAATACTTTAGTGATGCGAAATTCACTGCAAGGCAATCCTACTTTTTGGGAATTATTACAACAGGTTCGCCAGAGTGTTTTAGGAGCCTACGCCAACCAGGATGTTCCCTTTGAACAGGTTGTAGATGTTTTACAAATAGAGCGGAGTTTAAGTTATAATCCTCTATTTCAGGTGATGTTTGCCTTACAAAATGCCCCTTTAGGAGACTTAAACTTACCTGGTCTCAAGGCGACATCCCTAGCCGTAGAAAACGTCAGGGTAAAATTTGATCTTAGTCTCGTTTTAGAAGAAACAGAAACAGAAAAAGGAACTTATTTAGAGGGTTTTTGGGAATACAGTAGTGATCTTTTTACCGCCGAAAGAATAACTCGTCTGGTGGGTCATTTTCAAACATTATTAAAGGGTATTGTGACTAATCCTCAGCAACAAGTAGGGGAATTACCGCTATTGATGGAAGCGGAAAAACAGCAATTATTGGTGGACTGGAATCAAACCGAAAGCCCTTATCCTAAAAATAAGTGTATTCACCAATTATTTGAAGAACAAGTTACTAAAAATCCCGATGCGATCGCCATTATTTATGAACAGGAATCTCTGAGTTATCAGCAGTTAAATCAAAAAGCGAATCAATTAGCCCATTATTTGCAATCCTTGGGGGTTAAACCCGATGAATTGGTGGGAATCTGTGTAGAGCGATCGCCCTTATTTATTATCGGTATTTTAGGGATTTTAAAAGCAGGAGCCGCCTATTTACCGTTAGATTCTAACTATCCATTAGAGCGTTTAATTTATATGCTTCAAGATTCAGACTTATCTGTGCTATTGACTCAAGAAAATATTGCCAATAATATATCTTTCACCGGGATTCAAACCATAAAATTAGATCACGATTGGCCGATTATTTCACAGCAAGATACAGTTAATCCAATTAGCGACGTAAAACCTGAAAATTTAGCCTATATTATTTATACTTCAGGATCAACAGGTAAGCCCAAAGGCGTTTTAATTGCTCATAAAGGAGTCTGTAATTTAATCACTCAAGAAAGACAGCTTTTTGATATTAAACCCCAAAGTCGGATTCTACAATTTGCATCTTTTAGTTTTGATGCTTCGGTTTCAGAAATTTTTATGGCATTGCTTTCAGGCGCCAGCTTAGTCATGGGTAACAGTGACTCTTTATTACCAGGAGAAAATTTACTCAATCTATTAAAAAAACAAAAGATTACGTTAACAACTTTGCCCCCTTCAGCTTTAACCGTAATGCCGCCAGAGAAATTACCCCATTTACAAACTCTGATCATAGGAGGAGAAGCATCTTCCGCCGAGCTATTAAGCAAATGGTGCCAGAATTATAATCTATTTAACGGTTATGGGCCCACAGAATCAACGGTTTGTACGACTTTCGCGCTCATTCAATCACCTGAGCAAAAACCATTTATTGGCAAACCCATTGGTAATTTGCAAGTTTATATTTTAGACCCTAATCTTAACCCGGTTCCGATTGGTGTCAATGGAGAATTGTATATTGGTGGCGAAGGTTTAGCGAAAGGTTATCTTCATCAGCCAACATTAACTCAATCTAAATTTATAGCTAATCCTTTTGGGAATGACTCTAACTCTCGTCTTTATAAAACGGGGGATATAGTCCGTTATTCTAGTGATGGTAATATTGAATTTATTAATCGTATTGATAATCAGGTAAAAATTAGAGGTTTCAGGATTGAATTAGGAGAAATAGAAGCCGTTCTTACTCAGCATCCTCAAGTACGAAAAGGAATTGTTATTGTCAGGGAAGATGAACTAGGAACAAAGCGTTTATATGCCTATATTATTCCTGAAACCACAGAATTAACCTCCGGCGAATTGCGTCTATTTTTGCAAAATAAGTTACCCCATTATATGCTTCCAGCTTTCTTAATTTTTTTAGAGGCATTTCCCCTGACAACTAATGGCAAAATTGATCGTCGCGCCCACGACCTACCCGAAATTAAGTTAGATAACANNCGCGCCCTACCCGAACCCGAAATTAAGTTAGATAACACCACTAACAAGGTTATCCCCAGCACAGAAATTGAAAAAACCTTAGCTGATATTTGGCAAACTGTTTTAGGACTTAAACAAGTTAGCATTAATGACAACTTTTTTGAATTAGGTGGTGATTCAATTTTGGCAATTCAAATTATTGCTAAAGCCAATCAAGCCGGGTTACAAATTACTCCAAATCAGTTATTTAGTCATCAAACCATCAGCCAATTAGCCACCGTAACCGAAATAGCTCCCGTCACTGAAACTATGCAGGGTTTAGTTATAGGTAATGTTCCCTTAACTCCCATTCAACAGTGGTTTTTTGAGCAAAATTTACCCGAACCCCATCACTTTAATCAAGCGATGCTGTTGGAGGTTGGTACTAATCTAAAACCTGATTTATTAAAAACGGCTATTGCTAAATTACTTGATCACCATGACGCTCTACGTTTACGTTTTATCAAACAAGACGGCAAATGGCAGCAATATAATAGTGATGATTGGCATAACTTTACCTTTGAAGTTATAGATTTATCTTCTTTATCTGACCAGGAACAACTAACAACTTTAACCACAATAATAGACCAGCAACAAAGATCATTTAATTTAGAAAAAGGGCCCTTAGTTGCCGTTGTTTACTGTCAATTAACTAACTCCATAAAATTATCAATTGTTATCCATCATTTAGCCGTAGATGGTGTTTCTTGGCGAATTCTTCTCGAAGATTTAGCCACCGCTTATCAACAGTTAGAAAAAGGTCAAACTCCCCAATTACCCCCTAAAACTAGCTCCTTTAAAGATTGGGCTGAAGAACTCCAAATTTATGCTCAAAGCCCTGAACTTAAGGCACCCTTAGACTATTGGTTAATCAGGGATTTTTCCGCTCTTTCCTCGCTTCCCCGCGATTATCAAGGGGATGTCACCGCTAACACCGTCGCCAGTGCTAAAATTCTTTCCTTTTGCTTAACAGAAAGCCAAACGCGATCGCTCTTACAGGATGTTCCCCAGGCCTATAATACCCAAATAAATGATGTATTACTAACTGCTTTAATCCAAACTTTCGCTGATTGGACAAATTTTTCTGCTCTTTTACTTGACATAGAAGGTCATGGCAGGGAAAATTTAGTGAACTCTTTAAATCTGTCGCGGACGGTGGGCTGGTTTACCAGTATTTTTCCCGTTTATTTGACCCTAGAAACGATTAACCATCCAGGTGAATCTCTCAAGTCAGTCAAAGAGCAATTGCGACAAATTCCCCGTCGAGGAGTTGATTATGGGATTGGCTATTATCTCAACTCAGATTTAACCATTCAATCCCATTTACGCAACGCTCCGAAACCAGAAGTTGGCTTTAATTATTTAGGTCAATTTACGGAGGATCAGATAGCAGAGGTTGGTTGGCAATTTTCTAAAGAGTCGAGCGCTTCTATTCATAGTCCTTTGGGGCAACGTTCCCATTTAATTGAGATTAATAGCCTTATTGTCTCAGGTAAACTAGAAATAGAATGGCAATATAGTGAAAATTTTCATCAAAAAACAACGATAGAAAATTTAGCTCATACTTATCAAAAATCTTTAGAAGCCCTGATTAATCATTGTTTATCGGTAGAAGGGGGTTACACTCCCTCGGATTTTCCCGATGCCGATCTTAATCAAACAGAACTGGACGAATTGCTCTTAGAATTAGAGTAATTACAGCAGATTTTGTTTTGATCACAGATAAAAATTTATCAGAACCAAATTACTAAGTTCTTACTTAATAATTAATAATTGGTTTAAGCACACAGTAATGTTAACTTATCCGCTCTTAAAACCTCTGGAGGGTTAAAAGTATGCTAGAGTTCTCAATGGAATTTTATTGTTCTGCAACTCATAACACAACGTTAAGGGTTGGCACTTTAGGGCCAAAAGATACTAGCAGTGAACAGACTTTACATTATCTTGTCACCCAATGGCGAGCCGAAAAAATTTCTGTCATCATTCATTTATTTGATACTTTTACAGAATTAAAACAATCCCTGCTTGACGAAGAAATAGACTTAGCATTAGTTCCCCATGCCTATGAAAAAATTAACGATTTTTATATGGAACCGAGTTTTCAATTAGGTTTCATTTTTATTTATCCTACCCCGGTTTATGGGTTAGCCAAACGCAAAAATGTAGAATTAGTTTCTGATGATTGTACTCTAGTCACCCATCCTGCTCCCTTGCCTTTACTACCCTATTTATTGCCAGATTATTTAGACCAAAATAACATTAAAGTTGAGTTAGTTAATTCCACCAGCGCGGCAGCAATTCAAGTTAAGCAAGGATTGGCTGATTTGGCTATTACCAATGAGAATGCCCTGCGAGACAATGATTTAGAATTTATTTCTCAATACGGGGAAATAGAAATGAGTTGGTCTTTATTTCATAAGAAAAAAAATAGCATTGCTCAAGAGGATTCTCTATTCTAGGCTTTCGGTGCATATTGATGTTTTTGCTCTATTTTTGATTTATCAAAAAGACTTAAATTTTGCCATTTTTAACTTAAGCAACTCTTTCAAATATATTACAAAAATCATGTCTCAATTTTTCCCCAATTATGAATTAATTCACCTGAGTTCAGGCATAAAATTAAAAGTTTTTAACTGTCAGGATACTATTTTTCAATTTGCATCAGTCGAACCCAACGCCCAATTGGAACCTCATCAACATAAAGAAAGCCAATTAGGAATGATTTTCAATGGTAGTTTAGTGATCGATCTTAATGGTAATAGAACGCTTATGCAACCATTATCTCATATCTATGTTGCCGAGTCTAATATTCTTCATGGAGCTTCTAATCTTGAGCCTAAAATTACTGAAGGCTTTGACCTAAAACGAATCACTGATAATTCAGCAACATCAATCTTAAAACTTCTCCCTGATGAAGATACCATTACTAATCTACCCTGTCAGTCAGTTACGGGGACTTGGTTTAAAATTTCTATCATTAAAATTCCTTCGGGTTGTCCTATTCCTTCCCATCAATCGGAACAGGCAGAAATAGGTTTTATTCTCAATGGGGAACTACAAATAACCATAGAAAATGAAGAACAATACTTAAATCAGGGTCAAATTTATTATGCTCCATCACAGGTTTTACATCAAGGCAATAATTTATCGAATCAAGAAATTTATTTGATCAAGATTTTGATTTAATAAACCTCTTGTAAATTCAAGTAACCAGGGTCATAACCTAATGTTCCCTGTTCCGGTGTTCCCTGTTCCCTAGTGTTAAAAATAAGGATAAATTTTATGGATTTGGGATTAAAAAATAAAGTTGCTTTAGTTACGGGTAGTAGTGCGGGTATTGGTTTTACTATTGCTGAAAAATTGGCTGAAGAAGGGTGTAATCTAATTATTTGTGGTCGCAATTCCCAACAACTTCAAGAGGCTTACCAGTCCCTGATTCAAGCCTATCCCTTACAGCAAGTTCTCAGTTTATCCGCCGACGTTCATCAAGCCGAAGATTCAGAGCGACTCGTTCAAGAATCCTTGAAAAAATATGGTAGAATTGACATTTTGGTGAATAATTCTGAAGGAGCAAATTTTACAGAAAATTTAATTGAAAACCTTTCTGATGAAGACTGGTTAACGGTTTTTCAAGGTAAATTAATGGGTTATATTCGCTTAACTAACTTAGTATTACCGAGGATGAAACAGCAACAATGGGGACGAATTATCAATATTATTGGTACTTCAGGTAAAGAACCTTCACCTCGTTTAGTCAAGTCCGGGGTAGTCAATGCCGCATTAATGAATTTTACCAAGTCCGTTGCTAGACAATCAGCCGCCTCTGGTGTTTTAATTAATAGTATTAATCCTGGAATTATTGATACGCCTAGACATCGAGAATATCTCCAGGTTTATGCTGAAAAAGAAGGTACTACCCCCGACTTGATTAGGCAGGAAATAATTAAAAGTATTCCGATGAATCGTATTGGTCGCAGTGAAGAATTAGCTAATTTAGCGGTTTTTTTAGCCTCAGAATGCGCTAGTTATATGACGGGTATCACGATTCCTGTAGATGGGGGAATATCTGCTTCAGCTTTTTAGTAATTAATTTAATTTATTTTTATAAGGAAAAAATTGTGACTTCTCAAAAATCCAGTCTTAACAAAAAAGATATTGAGTCTATCTATCCCCTTTCTCCGATGCAGTTGGGGATGCTTTTTCATACCTTATATAATTCCGAATCTAAGGTTTATTTATCGCAAATTTTAATCACCTTATCCGGTAATCTTGATCCTAAAGCTTTTGAATTAGCTTGGCAGCAAGTTGTTGATCGTCATGGCATTTTTCGGACTTGCTTTGTCTGGAAAAAATCCAAACAACCTCTGCAAATTGTCAGAAAAAATGTTACCTTATCCTGGGTTAATTATGATTGGCGATCGCTTTCTGCCATTGAACAGGAAAAACAACTTCATGATTTTTTAAAAGCAGATCAGGATCAATACTTTGAACTAGATAAAGTCCCCTTAATCCGATTTGGATTAATTCGCTTAGAAGATCAAAAATACGAATTTATCCAGACAGGTCATCATATTTTAGCCGATGGTTGGGGAAGCGCGATCGCCTTAAAAGAGGCCTTAGAGTTTTATGCTGGAATCATTAAAAATCAACCCGTAATTCTGCCCGCACCTCGTCCCTATCAAGATTATATTACTTGGATACAACGGCAAGATCAAACCCAAGCAGAAAGCTTTTGGCGACAAAATCTTCAAGGATTTACTTCACCCACTCCCTTAACAGTAGATAAACCCGTTAATAATCTAGTTTCCCAGAGCAAAACCTATACCAATCAAAAATTTCAACTCCCCAGGGAAATCACGATCACGCTTAAACAACTAGCTAAAGAAAATCATCTGACCCTTTCCATCTTTATTCAAGCTGCTTGGGCATTACTATTACACCATTATAGTAGCGAGTTAGATGTGGTTTTTGGAGCGACTGTTTCTGGCCGTCCCCCCAGTTTTAAAGGCATTGATTTAATGGTAGGAATGTTTTTAAATACCTTACCTGTGCGAGTTAAAATTGATCCCAAAGTCAAGTTAATTCCCTGGTTACAACAGTTACAAAAAGAACATTTAGAACGGGATAACTATGCCTACAGTCCCCTAGTAGATATTCAAAAATGGAGCGAAATTCCCGCACCTAAATCGGTGTTTGAAAGTTTTGTTGTTTTTGAAAACTTACCTTTTAGTGATGTACAGCAACAGTCTATTCATGGATTGCGATTAGGTGAAATGCGAGATAATGGTCATGCTGATTATCCTTTAACCTTAATTGTTACCCCAGGTGAGACATTAACGGGCAAAATTATCTATCCTCAAGAACGTTTTGAAGATCAGGTGATTGAGCGAATGATCGGTCATTTTCAAACCCTATTAGCAGGAATGGCTAATCATCCCCAGGCGACGATTCAGGAATTACCTATTTTAACACCAACAGAACGTCAATTATTGTTAGTTGACTGGAATCAAACAACTCCTGAAAATCCTCTAAAAGCCTGTGTTCAGCAATTATTTGAACAACAAGTTATCAAGACTCCTGATACTTTAGCCGCCGTTTTTCAGAACCAAAAATTAACTTATCAAGAATTAAATCAGCAGGCCAATCAATTAGCTCATTACTTGCAAAAAAGAGGTATTGCCCCCCAAACCTTAGTCGGTATTGGTTTAGAACGTTCTCTTAATGTGGCGATCGCCATTTTAGCTGTGTTAAAAGTTGGTGGAATTTGTGTTCCCTTAGACCCCAGCTATCCCCAGGAAAGACTCAATTATATTCTACAGGATACCAAACTTAACCTATTATTAACTCAAAAAGATTGTCAATCTTTATTAACCCCAAAAAATATTAATCAAGTTATTTTACTCGATCAAGAATGGCCGGAAATTAGCTTAGAATCCCAGACTAATCTTGATATTTCTATGAAGTTAACAGATTTAGCCTATATTATTTATAGTTCTGGATCTACAGGGGTTCCCAAAGGAATTATGATCCCCCATCAATCCTTAACTAATCTGATTGAGCATCATCGGGCTAAAATGTCACCGGCAAGGAACTTCTTGCAATTTGCTCCTTTCAATTTTGATGTTAGTTACCATGAAATGTTTGCAGCTTTGTGTTTAGGAGGAACCCTCTTTATTGCGACCGATGAGTCCCGATTAGATATTGTTAAATTAACTCATTTATTGGCAAATAATCCTATCCATAAAGCAATTTTACCCGTGACTTTATTACAACAATTAATCGAAACCTATAGCGAACAACCCCAGGTATTTGCTAACCTACGGGAAATTATTTCAGCAGGAGAACAACTACAAATTACCCCACCCATGATAGCCTTATTTAAGCAACTTGAAAATTGTACCCTTTATAATTTTTATGGCCCCACAGAAGCGGATTTAGTCACCAGTTATCAGTTTGATCAACAACCGGATTATTGGCCTCAATATGTACCGATTGGTAAAGCCGCTGTCAACGTTCAAGTTTATCTTTTAAACTCCCATCTGCAACCCGTTCCAATTGGTATTATTGGTGAATTATATGTCGCTGGGGGTGGGTTAGCTCGCGGTTATTTTAATAATCCTGAATTGACCCAGGAAAAATTTATTCCTAACCCTTTTCGGGAAAATTCTTTTCTGTATAAAACAGGCGATTTAGCCCGTTATTTACCCAATGGTGATCTGGAATATTTAGGCAGAATAGATGATGTGGTCAAAGTTAGAGGTTATAGAATTGAATTAGGAGAAGTGGAAGCAATTTTAAATCAATATCCCCAAATTATTCAAGGAGTGGCGACAGTTCAAGGTGAAACGGCTAGGGAAAAATCTCTAGGTGCCTATTTTATTCCCCGTCCAGGAGTAACCGTTAATATTGCAGAATTACGTCAGTTTTTAGGGCAATGGCTACCCGAATATATGATACCATCTACTTTTGTTCCGATGGCATCTTTTGGGCTGAGTCCCAACGGAAAAGTAGATCGTCAATCCTTACCAATACCCGATCAAAATCAAGTTTTATTAACACAAACTTACATCGCACCTCGCAGTGCAATTGAGGAGGTAATGACGGAAATTTGGGCAGAGATTTTAGCGGTAGAAAAAGTCGGGATTGAGGATGATTTCTTTATTTTAGGAGGGCATTCTTTAAAGGCAATTCAACTAATTAGTAAAATTCGGCAAACCTTAGAAATAGAAGTTTCTGTGCGTCAATTGTTCAATCATCCGACAATTGCCCAATTAGTAAAAGAAATGAGTCAATCCCTGGGAGATGAAAATTTGCTGAACGAAATTGCCGTTACGGTTCAAGAAATTGCTAAAATGTCTCCTGAAGAAGTCAAAGCCTTATTATCTCAAAATTAACCAAGTCGTACATTTCTAATTTTAAAAAATAAAATGAACAATCATCTTTTCGATTTAACAGCTAAAGTTGCCATTATTACCGGAGCCGCCAGAGGCATTGGTAAAGTCGTCGCCCAAGGTTTAGCTCAAGCCGGGGCGAAGGTTATTATTGCCGATATAAATCAAACGGAGGCCGAACAAACCGCTAAACTGATTCAACAAGCAGGGGGGGAAGCTGTTGCTATTTACACCGATGTTTGTAATCGTCAAGATTGTCTGAATTTAATTGAACAGGCGATCGCCCATTATGGTCAACTTGATATTATGATCTGTAATGCCGGGATTGAAATTCTCAAAACCACCAATGAATTAGATGAATTAGAATGGGATTCTGTGATTAATGTTGACTTAAAAGGCTATTTTAATTGTGCTCAATTGGCAGCAAAACAAATGGTTAAACAGGGTAAAAAAGGATCAATTATTATGAATTCTTCTATTGCCAGTATCGTCGCTGTTCCCAAATGTTCTGGAGCCTATGCCGCCGCTAAAGGGGGTGTTAATCAACTAGCAAGAACGATGGCTGTGGAATTGGGAAATCAAGGCATTCGCGTTAATGTTTTTGCCCCTGGTTATATGAATAATATGATGGCAGGAACAGAAGGTTTGCGTTCAACGCCCGATGAAATTAATGAACTTTATACTAGAATTCCTATGGGACGCACAGGTGAATTGTCAGAATTAATTGGCCCCATTATATTTTTAGCTTCAGACGCATCTTCCTATGTGACAGGAGCAATTTTAATGGTGGATGGAGGCTATACAGCAATTTAGGATATGCTTAAGGTAATTACGAATTACGAATTACGAATTACGAATGGGTTTTGGGTAAGTAGTGCGAGCGTCCTCGCACGAAGCGAATATAAAGTTTAAATGCAATATATAGCAATCCGTGTAGGGTTTGTAACATTTTAATACTGACATGAAACAGCCAGAAGTANNGTTCCGGTGTTCCGGTGTTCCCTTTTAATCAGGAATTTTAAACACAACTCAAATAGGATTGCTATATATGACTAATAACTTTCAAGATAAACAAAAACTACTGAGACTTTTATTGCAAAAAAAAGGGATCGGTTTAAAAGCCAACACTATCCCCCTAAGAGATATTTCTCAGCCACTTCCCCTCTCATTTGCCCAGGAAAGATTGTGGTTTCTTTATCAATTAGAAGATCAAGGCTATACCTATAATATGCCTTTTCGTCTTCAAATAGAAGGCAATTTAGAAGTTGAAATATTAAGAAAATCCCTAGAAATTATTGTCCAACGCCATGACGTTTTGCGTACCAGTTTTCAAGAAGTAGATGAAATTCCCCAACAAATTATTAATCCCAAACTTTCCTTAAATTTACCCTTAATTAATTTAGAATCTTTATCTTTAAGCCAACAAACCGAAGAAGTCACTCGATTAACCCAGCAAGAAATTTATACACCCTTTGACCTAACTCAAGCGCCCTTAATGCGAACTTTAGTAGTCAAATTGAGCGCAGAATCTCATATTTTATTTATCAGTTTACACCATTCTGTTTTTGATGGTTGGTCAATGAAAGTTTTATTACAAGAATTTTCTAGTTTATATCAAGCCTTTCTGAAACAAGAAGCCAATTCTTTACCCGATTTACCGATCCAATATGGAGATTTTACGGTATGGCAAAGGCAGCAATTACAAGGGGATAAATTAACCCAGCAAACTACTTATTGGCAACAACAATTGGCGGGTATTCCTCCCTTATTAGAACTACCATGGGACTCTCCTCGTCCTCCCTTGCAAAGCTTTCAGGGTGATAGTTGTAAATTTAAACTCAATGGCGAATTAAGTCAAAAACTTAAAACCTTAAGTCAAAACTCGGCTACTACTCTCAATATGACTTTATTAGCAGCATTTAATGTTTTGCTATATCGCTATAGTCGTCAAGAAGATATTGTGATTGGTATTCCTTCGGGTAACAGGCAATTTCAGGAAATTGAACCCTTAATTGGCTGTTTTATTAATACTTTAGTGATTCGGAGTCATTTAACTGAAAATCTTTCTTTTCAAGCCCTCCTTGCTCAAGTTAAACAAGTGGTTTTAGATGCCTATGAGCATCAAGATTTGCCCCTAGAGAAAGTGGTAGAAGTCGTTAATCCCGAACGAAATATTAGCTATAGTCCGCTATTTCAAGTCATGTTTTCCTGGGAAGATAAACTACAGATAGATAATTTTAAGATCGCCGATTTAGAGTTAACACCCGTTCCCCTGAATGCCCTAATTGCTCAATTTGATTTAACCTTAGCAATGCAAGAAACCGCAGAAGGTTTAGTCGGTTCTTTTGATTATAATTGTGCTTTATTTAATTCAGATACCATTGAGCGGNNCACTTTCAAATTTTACTAACTGGAATTGTCACTAATCCAGCGCAACTAATTGAATTATTACCCCTAGTTAGCGATGCAGAATATCAATTATTTGCCCAGTGGAACAATACTAATACAACTGAAAAACCCAACGCCTGTGTTCAGGAATTATTTGAAAATCAAGTTTTAAAAACCCCCCAAGCGATCGCCCTAGAATCTGACCAGGAAAAAATTACCTATCAAACTTTGAATGATCGAGCCAATCAATTAGCCTATTATTTACAATCTCAGGGAGTTAAACCTGCTTCTTTAGTGGGTATTTATTTAGAGCGATCGCCCTCTATTATTATTGCTTTATTAGCTATTC
>DMPJ01000220.1:610-994 GCA_003456035.1 Planktothrix sp. UBA8402 | reverse complement strand
ATTTATACATCAGGTTCAACGGGCAATCCCAAAGGGGTAATGATTGAACATCAAAGTTTAGTAAATCACAATTTAGCGATTATTAAAGCCTATAATTTAACCGAGCAGGATCGGGTTTTACAATTCGCCTCTTTTACCTTTGATGTTGCCGCCGAAGAAATTTTTCCCCCGCTTTTAAGCGGTGCTTCATTAATCCTGCGACCTAAAATACTATTTCCAACTTTAAGGGATTTTACGCAATTTATTCAGCAAAAAAGTTTAACAATTATTAATCTTCCTGCGACCTATTGGCATGAATGGGTTTTAGATTTATTCCACAGTAAAATACCCTTAGCTAAATCCTTACGCTTAGTGATTACTGGCAGTGAAGAAGTGTTGTCAGAA
>DMPJ01000220.1:238-507 GCA_003456035.1 Planktothrix sp. UBA8402 | reverse complement strand
AATAATACCCAAGTTTATATCTGCGATCGCCATTTGCAACAACTTCCTATTGGGATTCCAGGAGAATTATTAATTGGGGGTTTAGGGTTAGCCGCTTGTTATCTCAATCGTGAGGATTTAACTACTGAAAAATTTATTACCCATGCTTTTAATGGGTCTCAAACCGTGCGTTTATATAAAACAGGAGACTTAGCTCGTTATCTACCCGATGGCAATATTGAATTTTTAGGACGAATTGATAATCAAGTCAAAATTCGCGGTTTTCGCAT
>DMPJ01000220.1:0-190 GCA_003456035.1 Planktothrix sp. UBA8402 | reverse complement strand
AGTTGCCTATATAGTGCCGGAATTGCCATCTATAGAAATTCAGAAGTTGCGGAGTTTTTTGAAAGAAAAGTTACCGAATTATATGATTCCTTCTTTTTTTGTAGAGCTTAACGAATTACCCCTAACGAGTAGCGGAAAAATTGCTCGTAATGCTTTACCAATACCGATAAAAAATGATCAGAATCAAACC
>DMPJ01000276.1:5373-5547 GCA_003456035.1 Planktothrix sp. UBA8402 | reverse complement strand
AATTCTAGATCGATATACTCAACACTATTCGCCTCAAAAAAAGCAATGGTTTCTGGAGAAATTTGAAATTCTTTTCGGGGCTGATAACTAAAAATAGGTATATCTTTAAACTCGCCGCCAAATTCTCTTAAAGAAGCAATCAAGAGTTTAGACATAGATTCTAAATAGCCCTTA
>DMPJ01000276.1:4340-5347 GCA_003456035.1 Planktothrix sp. UBA8402 | reverse complement strand
AGTAATCATCTCTCCTTTACTTTGGATTAATTTATCAATAACTTGTTCAAAGAATTCATCCGTTACCATTATCCCTTTATTATATTGATTTCTAAAGGATAAACATAAATTTGCAGCATAAACAGGTGCTATCAATGCGTTTGCATATAGTTGTAAAACTTCACTTCTGTCTTCAACAATTCCCTGCATAAGGATAGGACTAAAAAGACCCATATTTGGGAAAAGAGGTAATTCCATAATCTTGTAAAGATTGCTTAAAAAATTAGTGCTAACAGCCAGTCTGGATAATGGCTCTGTTTGATTTTTAACTATTGATTTAGTTGCATCTCTATAAAAATCCAAAAAACTATTATTCTGAGTAAAATATACGAATGTATTAGTTACTTTTTCGAGATAGAATAAAGTTCCTTCTTCCAAGTTTTTATCACCCTGTGTATCTAACCAAACCTCCCGACAAAGTAAATAGTCTTCTGTGGTATCAATTATTAAGTCATCGGGAGCAAACACTACCACATCAGCATCCATCCAAATAGTTTTATTATACCCAGAATCAAGAAACTTTTTCGCTATTTCTAGCCTCGCTAAATCAGCAATGACATTAATTTTTCCCTGAGCTTTATCTATGTACCAATCGGGAACATAGTCGAAAAAATTATCTTCTCTTTGGTAATCATAGCCCTGGGCTTCTGCCCAATTTTTGACTGTCTGCATACAGGTTAACAACCAACTTGGTGTTTCATTTCCCCAATAGGATTGATAAACGATAGTTTTCATTTTAAATGTTCTGTAAGAATCACATTAGTTTGTAAAAACGGATCAAAGAGAATGGCTCTGCATGACATAAGGTTAGGTTTTATCCATTTGATGTCGTAGATCAATCCAATCTCTCAGAAATTGATTGCCAATCAGGTGAGGGTTTAGGTTTACAAGATCAGTATTAGTTAAATCAGCCATTGCATTTAATTGATTATATAGATTAAATACCTTTGGAAAAAACTCCTGAATAA
>DMPJ01000276.1:0-4323 GCA_003456035.1 Planktothrix sp. UBA8402 | reverse complement strand
GGGAAAGTCAAGCGAAATACTGAGTTTTTCTTGAATTTTTTGCGTCAGAGTAGGCGGATTTTGAATAACACCATTTAGATTAAATAATAAGCATTTTTCTGGATTTTGTGAATAGAAATCTAAAATATGTTGATTATAGTTTGCCCAAATTTCTACAGCAAGTTCAGGAGATTTAGAAAACAGTTTATCTCCTCTACGGTAGAGAGAATCAACGACTTCCCAAGGCGCACGATAAATTAATAAAAACTTGGCATCAGGGAGAAGTTTTGACCAAAAATCAAGAAATAAACTGGTTCTAGGTTCTTTCCAGCCCCATGCTTTTGTCTCGGAAGTATTATCTTTAATTAATTGTTTTGCTTGGTCAATATATTCATCGGGTACGGCAATTTTATCTTGTAAAGTCCAACCTGTTGGCTCAAGTCCAATCGAAGATAAAATACGCCGATGAAATGCTAAGAAATCCGTATTTTCAAAAAAACCCTTAGCATTAGAGTAGTTTGCTTCTAAGAGATTCTCTCCAATATCAAGCCCGGCACTTTGAAGCCAAGCCGTCACCAAAGATGTTCCCGAACGGTGCATCCCTGTAATGATTAAAATTTGCTGTTTAGAGGCCAAACAAGTCTGATTTTCCATTTTTTAATTGCCTATTAAAACCTAGACCTTGATCCCAAGACGTACTTCCTTATCAATCCGTGTCAGCATGGGGCCGGGTACTTGCTTAAAATAATCATCCGTGGCTTTGCGCGATCCTGCCCAACAGCCATAATCATCAACGATGAGAACACCTCCAGTCGAGAGTCGAGGGTAGAGTTGCTGAAACTCAACGGCGGTGGATTCATACCAATCGGTATCTAGTCGCAAAACAGAGATAGTTTCCGGCTTAATTTTTGCCAAGGTCTCAATCACATCTCCTTGAATAAAATTAATTTCAAACTCAAAATTATGGACAGAGAAAGCGGCTTTAACGTCATCTAATAAAGCGTAACACCAGCCAATGTCATCCCCATATTTTTCCATCATTTCAAAGCCAGTATTTCCCCGTTTATCCACATCAAATTCGGTGGGGGTTGGCATACCCTGGAATGTGTCATATAGATATAGCTGGCGATCGCGGATGTTTCGCGCTTTCATAATTAAGGCGGCCAGTAAAGAGCTTCCGCCTCTCCAGACTCCGCATTCCACAATATCACCAGGTATATTCTGATCAAGAACATANNAAAACGGCCTCTTTACTCGTCATAGTGTAGGGCATAACCTGTTGATAGAAGTCCATGAAAACTGGATCTTTATCAATATCTGGCGTGACTGGATCTTTCATAGTCACTTGATGTTTGGTGGAAAAAACGATTGTGCGTTCAGTAGTCATGGCAATACTAAAGTTTAGGAATGGTTCAATAAGATAGATTTTACCAGGCTTGCGTGATTATACATTAATCTTTGTCTCCCCTTAGTGTGAGATAATTATGATGGATTGACACGCTGGATAATTAGACCTTCATTTCCTCGTAGCTCAACATTGTGTCCCAATTGTCCCCCCTGCCGATCCATGAATGTAGAAAGGAGAACTGTTGACTGGTTACGAAACTCTCTCGGTAATATCCATTCCTGGTATTCAGAACTGAAATTCAAAGCCACAACAATATCCGATGTCTCGTTAAAGCGTCGGTAGCAGAAAAGCTGTGGGGGTGAATATAAAGAAAGGTAGTCACCAAGTTGTAGGACTGATTGTTGCCGACGTAAGCGTAACAGAGATCGGGTTAGTGAGAGAAAGGATCGGGTGTCACACTTCTGTGCCTAGACATTGATACTGCTGTAGTCATGGGTGATCGGTAGCCAAGGTGTGACTGATTCCCCACAGAAACCCGCATTAGCCGAGTTATCCCAGAGCATCGGAGTGCGTTCAGGATCGCGCCCCACCCCAATACCGGGAGCTTTTATTTCCCAAGGATCTTGGATATGCTCGGCAGGAATCCAGCCATCCTCCATGCCTAATTCATCTCCGTAGTAAATCGTTGGTGTACCACGAAGGGTAAGCAATAGCATCATGCCGATTTTGGCTTGAGCAAGCCCAATTCTGCTGACAACGCGATGTTTGTCATGATTACTTAATGACCAATTAGGCCAAGCATCGACTGGTAGCAATCTCTCGTAACGCTCAACAACTTCTCTGACGGATTCTGCACTCCATTGACAGTCAGAGGACATCAATTCCGAATTGAGGGGTAAATGAAATTCGTCATTAGCTCCATAATGCTTAATAATTTCTTCTAGGGGTTTATATAATTCACCAAGTAACAAGCGATCGCCATACTGATCAACAAGCATTCGTAGCATCCGATTAAAGTCGTGAATTTCTGGTATATTCTTGCTAAAAACTTCAACCAGTCGATCTGATGGTTCCATGCCTGGATGCCAGTCGGGATTCACGGGATTATCTCGAAACTGCAAATCTTTGAAGGCACGATAGGCGGCATCAACTCGGATACCATCCACACCTCGCTGTAACCAAAAATGGAGTACATCCAACATTGCTTGTTTAGCACCTGGACTACGCCAATTCAGATCGGGTTGCTCCTTCAAAAAAGAGTGTAAATAGTATTGTTCTGTTTTGTGATCCCATTCCCAGCCGGAAAGCCCGTCAAAACGTCCAAGCCAATTATTAGGAAATTCACCGTTTGGCCCTGGATCTTTCCATATATACCAGTCTCGCTTAGGATTTGTCCGGGAACTGCGGGATTCCATAAACCAGGAATGCTGATCAGAAGTATGGGCAGCAACAAAATCAACCAAAATCTTGAGATTGCGATTGCATGAATCTTGTATCAAGCTATCTATATCTGAAAGGTTGCCGAAGATAGGGTCAACATTTGTATGATCGCTAACATCATAACCAAAATCGGCCATGGGAGAAGGATAGAATGGTGTCACCCAAAGGGCATCTATCCCCAGCCACTCTAAATAATCGAGTCGCTGAATCATGCCAGGGATATCTCCGATACCATCCCCATTGGAGTCCTGAAAACTGCGTAAATAGGTTTGATAAATAACAGAAGGCTTCCACCAAGGAGAATGAGACATTTTTGGTATGAGTCACTAAAAACAATGAAAAATGATTTACATTTCATGAAAGTTAATTATTACATATCCCTTGGCCTAACAGGTCTTTTTTTCTCAGGGTTACTGTCCGTTCCCCTGTAATTGCCCCTTGAGAGATGAGATGTCAATCGAGCAATTCTAACTTGGCAAAATCAGGAAACAGCAAACGAATTAAGCCTGTTTAATGGTTGTACATTTTCTGGTAGGATCTACCATACCAAATAAATTGCCCGAACAAAAACAACGACTTCACTAACGATGATGATAGCACAGCCAAAAATTAAAGTTACCTGTATCTTTACTCATCCTATTCGTTGGGTTCCCTTTGAATTAGTAGCCAAATATATTGACAAGAATAAGTTTGAAATTGATTATATCATTCTTAATCAAGGTGATCCCATGATCGCTTGTTTAAAAGAGCTTAATATTCGTCATACGGTCACTTCCTATCCCGACTATAGCAATACTCCAGAAATGGTCAAATTTATCTATGAACACTTGATCAAAAATAAGACTGATATTGTTCACACCCATTGGTTCGCAGGAAGTTTTTCAGGAATGCAAGCCGCTCATTATGCCCAGGTTCCAGTCCGAATATTCACTAGAGAACACCCTTCAATTAAATACTATTCACGCCATGCGGCTAGTAAACATCGTTTAATCTGGGAATGTGCCACTAATGTTATTGCTGTTACGAATAAAAGCAAAGAAGGCATGATAGAAGACGGCATCCCTGAGAGTAAGATCACACTTATACCAACGGGATTTGATGTCAGTGAATATGAAAATGTAGAAATTTCACGCATTGATCAATTGCGAACCAAATATTTAGCAAATCACCAAGGCCCCGTTATTGGAGTGGCGGCGAGGTATGTCAGATGGAAAGGCGTTGAATACGTCATTGAAGGCTATAAAAAGGTTCTCGAAACTTATCCTAATGCAATCTTAGTCCTTTCAGGTACAGGGATTGATCGTACAAACTTGGAGGAAAAGATTAGTAAGGCACGCAAAGAAGATATTGTTGCTCCTCAATACGACGACATTATCAGCATTACAGAAAAGTTATCGCAATTACCTAATCATAGTTATATTGAAATCCCTTTTGAAGCGGATCTTTTTGCCCTATTCAAATTATTTGATGTTTTTGTTCACGCGCCTACCGATTCTATTCAAGAGACGTTCGGCCAAGTTTATGTAGATGCTATGCTTTCCAAGATTCCATCGGTT
>DMPJ01000368.1 GCA_003456035.1 Planktothrix sp. UBA8402 | reverse complement strand
TCCTAGCTGAGTCTTAACAAAGAATGCAAGTTGTTGTTACTGGTATTGGTTTAATCTCTGCATTAGGAAATTTAGAAACAACCTGGAAACAATTGTTATTCGGTCAATCAGGAATATTCCCCCATCAACCTTTTCCTGAACTTCCGACAAAACCCCTAGCTTTAATTCATAATATTCCTTCCCATCCTACAGAACTATTAGAAAAAGCGATCGCCGATGCGTTAATAATGGCTAATTTAACTCCACCTTTATTAGATTGTGGTGTTGTAATTGGTTCTAGTCGNNCCTTACTAATGGGGGGAGAAGATGAGGGTATTAATTTCAGCAAATTTGTAGATTATTTACCTTTTAATGTAGCTTTAAATGCAGCTAAAAAAATAGGTTCTACTGGAATTATTTTATCCCCAATGGCAGCTTGTTCTACAGGAATTTGGGCGATCGCTCAAGGATTTGAACTGATTAAAACCAAACAGTGTCAGCGTGTAATAGTGGGAGCAGTTGAAGCACCAATTACCCCTTTAACCTTAGCAGGATTTGAACAAATGGGAGCCTTAGCAAACACAGGTTGCTATCCCTTTGATCGAGATCGACAGGGATTTGTTTTAGGGGAAGGCGCGGCTATTTTAATCTTAGAATCAGAAGATTTAGCGCAACAGCGAAATGCTAAAATTTACGGAAAAATATTAGGATTTGGATTGACAGCAGATGCTTGTTATGGTAATAAACCTGATCTAGTTGGGAAAAGTGCGATCGCAGCAATTCAAACCTGTTTAAAAAATAGTAATTTATCGTCTGATAAAATTGATTATATTCATACTCATGGAACCGCTACAAAATTAAATGATTACTATGAAGTTAAATTAATCAAACAATTATTTCCCCAAGGTGTTCCCGTAAGTTCGACCAAAGGTGCAACAGGGCACACATTAGGAGCGTCAGGAGCGTTAGCAGTAGCATTTTGTTTGATGACATTAAACTATCAACTATTACCCCCGTGTGTAGGCTTAAAAACACCAGAATTTGATTTAGATTTTGTCAGATTAGTTCGTTCTAGTATAGTCAAAAATATTCTATGTTTTAGTTTTGGATTTGGGGGACAAAATGCTATTATTTCCCTGACCAAACCGTAGGGTGCGTAAGCGAAGCGCACGCACCATTTTATTGAACAATAATAATAATTATAACAATTAAAATTGTCTACTCCAGGTAAATTGGTGAAATTTTATGTTTTTACTCAGATCAAAAATAATCAAAATATAAGTTTATTTATAGTTATTATTGGGGTTTTGGTGCGTGCGCTGCGTAGGGTGCGTAAGCGAAGCGCNNATTTTATTAAACAATAATAATTATCATAATTAAAATTGTCTAATCCAGGTAAAGATTGGTGCGTGCGCTTTGCTTACGCACCCTACGAATTGTGATATGATGATAAATAGTAAAATCAATTAATAATGCCATTAACTGAAGGTTTATCTAAAATTAAATGGGAGCATTCTCCCTCAACTATTTCTCTATTTTCGGGATGTGGTGGGATGGATTTACCATTGCATAAAGCGGGATTTAAAGTGATTTGGGCGATTGATTCTAATAGAGATGCTTGTCAAACTTTTCGTCGGAATATTGCGGATGTGATTGTTCATAATCAAATTGAAAATATCAATATTGCTGAAGTTCATGAGGCGGATTTAATCACTGGCGGTTTCCCTTGTCAAGATTTTTCAATGATTTGGAAACGTCCAGGGTTAGAAGGAGAACGAGGAAATTTATATACTTATTTTCTGAAATTTGTTCAATCCAAAAAACCGAAAGCGTTTATTGCTGAAAATGTTAAAGGGTTATTAAGTGCGAATAATTATCAAGCAATTGAACGGATTATTTCTGACTTTGAAAATATTGAACCAGGATATTTAGTCAAACCCAAACTTTATAATTTTGCAGATTATGGTGTTCCTCAATTTCGAGAACGGGTTTTATTAGTGGGTATTAGAAAAGATACAGGGTTTAATTTTATTCATCCTCAACCGGAATATGGCTTAAATCGAAAGTATCCTTATCTAACTGCATCGGAAGCATTAGCAGGAGTTGAAAATATTCCCGATAATAATGAATATCAAAAAATTAAACCGAGAACTATTGAAATTTTAAAACGGATTAAACCTGGCGGAAATTTTACCGATATTCCTAAAGATAGCGAATATTATGTTAAAGGAATGATTAGTCATGTTTACCGACGTTTACACCCCAATCAACCTTCAACTACTATTATCGCAGGCGGCGGCGGTGGAACTTGGGGATATCATTATCAAGAACCCAGAGCTTTAACCAATCGTGAACGAGCTAGGTTACAATCTTTTCCAGATGATTTTATCTTTGAAGGGTCAATTACTGAAGTTCGCCGACAAATTGGTAATGCAGTTTCTCCTGATGGTATTGTGGCGTTAGTTGAAGCGTTAATTCCTTTATTTACAGGGGAATATAAGCAGGTGGATTTATATAATTTGAGTCAACAATTACAAATCTTACCTCTTAAAGAACGTTTAAAATTAGCTAATCAAGAGTTGATAAAAAATTAACAATTCTTGAGCGAGCGCCTTATTTGTATAGTGGGTCATGGCTCTTTGATAACCTTTTTCTCCTAACTGTTTTGCTAATTCTGGCTGTGTTATTAACTGTTTCAGACTGTTTTGCAAGGCTTGATCATTTCCTTCAGGAAATATTAATCCCGTATCAGCAATAACGTGGGGAATTTCACCGGAGTCGGAGCCAATTACGGGAACTTTACAAGCCATGGCTTCGATTAAAACATGACCAAATTGTTCTTTCCACCCGGCAGCGGTTAGGGTTTTAAATTTGTCGGTGGTTTCTGATGGTAAAACTAGGGTATTCATCAGGTTAATATAGCGTTGTACCTGATCATGGGGAACACTTTCTATTAAGATTAATCGATCTTGAAATCCAAACTTTTCGGCTATTTCTAGGAGTTGCGATCGCAATTCTCCCCGACCCAATAACACCCATTTCCAAGGATATTCTTTTAATCCAGATAAAGCTTTGGCTAAGGTTATTAACCCTTTTTCTTCAACAAAACGCCCCACAAATCCAATTACAAATTCATCGGGTTTAATCCCTAATTCGGCTTTTAATTCTGGTTGAGGTTCGGGTTTAAATAAATTTTCATCAATGCCTAATTGGGGCATAACTTCAATATGTCTATTATATCCTTTTTGGCGTAAAATATCTTTTCCATCTTGATTTCCAACAACAATTCCATCGGTATATTTGAGGTTATATCCTTCTAGGAGAGAAACGGGAAATTTTAAATCATAAGGTAAATTCCACCAAGTAAAAAAGACGTTTTTTGCTTTTAAACCCAAAAGATTATTTAAGGTGATAAATTGACTATAAGTGAGGGCTTTAGAACCCTGTTCAACTTGAATAATATCGGGTTTAAAAGTTTTTAA
>DMPJ01000378.1 GCA_003456035.1 Planktothrix sp. UBA8402 | reverse complement strand
TCTCTTGCTTCAATGTCGGTGTTTACCCAATCATCACTTGGGTATTTTGAAAGATCATTAACATTAGCAATAGGTGAGTCCTTATATTTATTTTTCTTTTGCCCGAAATAACCATTACCAGCTTGGATGTTTAATTTTTTTCCTATAGCCACTTTGTTTCCATATCGCTCCAAATAGCCTTTTGCATCTTTTTGATTCCAGCCATTGTAGTTAGATGCTTGCCAAACACGAGGGAAAATATGTTCAATCTCAAAATTTGACTCAATTAATTCAATTTGATTAGGATTTAGATAAGCGTGAAGCAAAATAATGGCACGAGCAATTTTATAATTAACCGTTTGGGCCAAAGTAGTTGAAAATTCTGGAGGAATTGAAGTGATTATTGTTAGTGGTTTTCCTTCAAAAATATCAATGCAAAATTGGTAACATGAGTCCTTTATTTTATTTACGGTTGGTTTCTGAACAAACTCAGCAAACAAAAATGAAATTAAAGTTGTGAGATATTCAGAAAAACTTGTATAAAACGAATCCGAATCTTTATTTTTGAAAAAATATGCACTTGTAACATATTTCCAGTATTCATTTGGGTAATGGTTAAGGCAATGAAGATATTTAAACGACTGCTGAGAAATAAACTCTCGTCCCTGAAATGTAGATTTACCTTGTTTCACAGTTAGCCAAAATTCTGCAAGCTCTTGCAATTCTTTCATCAAGTTAGGTTGCTTTAATTTTTCAAATTTTTCGCCAGCATAAAATTTTCTTAGAGCGATTTCTTTTGTTTTATCACGACTTCTGCCACGAATAACGTGTGAGTAATTTCGGAATAGAGCATCTAGGCTCATCCCTGCATCATCGACTGTTTCAGTAAGCTCTTTCCATGAAGAAGTGAATTCTAATTTTTCCTGAGCAGTAGTCTTACTACGATAAAGTTGGGCTTTAAAAATGTCGGAATCTGAAAGCGGCATCCCTCGGTCGTTTAGGGTTGAAAATATGGTCAACGCTGTGTCTAGTTTTTCGCAATCAATTGGAAGTATAATGCAGTTCTTTAAAATAGAAACACAGAATGCCTGCCAATGAATTGGATTGTTCATTGCGTATTCTTCACACATTGAAAAGAAATAATTATAATTCTTTGAATAAAGATCGGTAGCGCTTGGCTTTGATTTTCCTGTCCGAAGAATCGCATGAAATACTTCATTGTCAGATTCAGTTGCAACTCGTGATTCTATATGGATTAAACTTGTGTCAGAAACTCTTCCCGAAATAGGGTTAACGTCCCAAATACAGGGTGCAATTTGATTCTTGAGACCAGTAATATTGTCGTCTTCAATTGCACTGTTTTCCAATTTTGAATAGAATGCTCTTAGAAGAAGCAAGAGTGAGGTGATACGCTGTTGCCCATCAATAACTTCAATTTCAATCTTTCCAGATTCATCGTTTTTACAAGTAACAATTGTGCCTAAGTAATACTCCTCACTTACCGTTTTTTTTTCTTCAAAGAAGCTAGTAAGATCCTGCCATAGAATTTCGCATTTTTCTAAATCCCATTTATATGGTCGTTGATAATCAGGGATTATGAATTTAGTTCCCTGCATTTCAGAAAATAAACTACTTATACTTTTTTTCGTGACATTAAGTTCTGCCATATTTTACTCCTTAGAAAATTATTTCTTCTAAACCCCGATAATATATTACCCTAATGTGAGTCTCGATATTTAGACTATAAACATCAAATATAGCTCTCCTCAAGGCGATCGCTATTCGGTGTGAGNNGTGAGTCGTGATTATTAGGCGATCACATTAACGATCAATCTCCTAAAGGCGATCTCACTATCCCTCAATATTCATCATCGCATTAATCCATGCCGACTTCCTTATAGTCTCTGATTAAACCTGCCAAGTCTTCCCTAGCTTCGTTGAATTTCGACTCGTCCATGCCTTCATCAATATACAAATCGAGAAAATCCCGTTTTGTGTACATGAGGTCAAACTTATGAGCAAGCTCAGTGAATAGACTGACCGTAGCAGTGGTATTGCTCAGCATCGTGACAGATCGTTTAGCAGGAGCCATCAGATCATCGGGGAAAGATACCTGATGATGATTACTAATCCCCACTTTAAAGCCCGTCGGACACCAATCGACAAATGGAATATCATGCCTAGATTTGATCTGTGCAATCGCAGCATTGGCATCTCTAGGGGTAACGTCTCCGCGATAAAGCAGGCAGCCGGACATATATTTCCCAGTCCGTAGATCGCACTTGACAAGTTGATTTTCTGGGTCAAATACAGCATTTGTGATTTCTAGAGTATTCAGTTCTGAGTGAGCGGCGTTCTCTCGACTGACAATAGGAGCATGACTGATCACTGGAAAATGTATTCTAGGGTAAGGTATCAAGTTGGTTTGGAACTCGTTGAGATCCATATTGAGGTCTCCCTGAAATCTCAGGTTGGCAGTCACATCAGCAATTGCATGGGCTATCAGGCAGTTGAGGTCTTCATAGGAAGGACTTGGGATGCCGAGGTTCCTTTGTGCGATGTCGTAGATGGCATCATTATCCACAAGGAAACAGCAATCACTATGGTCATTCGTGTAGTGAGTCAAGAGTACCGCATTGTAGGGTTCTGTGATTGAGGTGCTGAGTTTGGGGGTCGGACAAATCGCAAACTGTAGTTTCGTTCTCCTACCATACCTATCACTGAGTGTTGCCATCAATTGTGCAGTCAAGCCACTACCTGTTCCACCACCAAGGGAGTGTATGATGAGAAAACCCTGACAATTGTTACATTCCTCAGTGAGGCGTTCGATCCTGTCTATGACATCATCACTGATAGTCCTCCATACATTATAGGCACGAGCAAAACTGCCACAGCCCCCATCCTCCCTGCCAGAGACGAAATATCTTGGATTAAATAAGTCTTTATAATGCCCATTACTTAACTCATCTACAGAAGCGGGTTCTGAATCCACAAAGATAGTACGTGGAACGAGTTTGCCAGACTCCATCTCATAAAAAAAACTTGTATAGGAGTCGCCGGAATTACCTGAAAAGTCTGGGTTAGGTCGCCCATCAGAGCTAATGCCATGCTCTAAACATAAGAGCTCCCAGAATTTTGCTCCTATACGGACACCAGCCCCTCCGACGCAAATCGTTATAATTTCTCGCATTGTAATTTCCTTTTTAAGGATGACTTATTGGTAACGAATTGTAGCAGGTCAAAATTATTGTCAAGTGCGATTGCCGATCTGTAGGTTGGGTTAACGAACGCAACCCAAGAATGGGAAATGATAACGTCATTGTGGGTTACTGCGTACCGACTCAAGTTCGATCACCGATCTTGTAGGAGAATTATAACTCTATTTTTGGCTAATTCGTCGAGTTACTGCGATCGCTTTTTCTGATGAAGTGCGATCGCCTCAATTATCTATCTGCTAAAGGGTTTGCGGTATGCGATCGCTATTCGGTGTGAGTCGTGATTTTTAGGCGATCGCTGGTTGATTTTTTGCGAAATTGCAATATAAATGTTATGTTTGACGTAACGCATAACACTTCAAAATTGTCGATTATCACGTCATGAGAAAAAAGCTATGCCAAGACCTGCAATTCACCCTGGCGAAATCTTATCTGATGAACTAAAAGAGCTTGGGATTAGTGCATCAGAACTAGCGCGATCGCTCCATATACCCACAAATCGGATTACGCAAATTCTCAAAGGGCAAAGAGGTATTACGGCTGACACGGCACTACGTCTAGGACGATGGTTTGGCACTGGTGCAGAACTATGGCTTAATTTGCAAAAAACTTATGAGTTACGCCTAGCCCAAGAGTTAGCGGGAGAAGAAATTCATTCATACGATTCAACCTCGTTCATCTATAAACAATCAGCCGTTAGTTCAAGTTTAGATAGATAAATTTTGGGTATGGGGAATGCGATCGCTGTTTGATTTTTTTGAAGTGGCGATCGCTATTCCTGTGAATCGTGATTTTTAGTACACAGTCAAGCATAAATCAACTGATACTGTTTACGAGTTTAAACTGACTATATTAGGTTGATAAGCCTTTTATCCTGTCTGTTAAACGACGGTTCACGGTCTACTATATAGTACATCTTACTGACTGAGAGGACTGATAGTTAAGGCTGAGGGACTGGATATATCTTGTGATGTCTTTCCCACCAAACCAAATAAAAATGTCCTTCTAGCCTTAAACCCCAAGCTCTGACTGTATTAGCAAATCTAAAGCGAAAAGCCGTGTCGTACTCCTCTAAACCTATTTCAATCCACCTATTCTGAGCTTCTTTCACCAAAGTAGTTAGCTCTTGAGAGTGATGCTTAGGTACGCTTTTGCCGCCCTTTGCAGGAGTCTTTTGCTCAAATAAAATTTCAGACCAAGTTGATTTTTCTAACGAACTGAGATTTGGAAGTATTTGAGTTTGCCATTCTTCCTCAGTCCAACACCTTTGCTCTTGCCATGACCACTCTCCTTCTAAATCAGATATAGTCGTACACCACGTCAAATGGCAGGCGTTTGAAAATGCTTCTTCGTTAGGAGGAAGAGATACAAACTTGTTTATACTTGGATTTTCATGAACCTTAACGACCTTCAAGGCAAGCTCAGGTATTGGCGCTATTTTCACAGTTTTAGTCGCCAAATTTTCCACGCTAGACGAAAATTTTACTGACTTTGCTCTGTGCGCCTGAGCTTTTTCCTCTTGCCTTTTTCTCCTCTTCTCAGCTTTTGAAGGTTTGTCCGTCATAGGCTGGAATAATATTCATGCATTGCAGCTAAGGGGATAACGTTATCACCCCTTTCTGTAGGTTTCAGATCGCCTCTAGCGTCTTTCCAAGGAGACTCCATGTGAGTTAACTCGCTTAACCACTGCCCACTCTTGTCTTGAAGTGCCTCTAGCACTTTGTCAATAGAGTCTTTCTGATTAGGAGTTAAAGCGTCAACATTTCCATCGGCAAAGGTATCCTTATTAACCTTAAATTGACCTCGATGATAAGAATACAGAACTTGCACCACAGGTCCATTAGCCCAAGCCTGAATATCTTCCTCAAATAAGGGGCTTTCATCCCACACAAGAGACCAAGCCTGACTGTAATAAACAAGCTTTTGAAGCTTCATCGCAGTCATCTCTCCTGTTTTGGTTAGGATATATTTCGCCACATCTACAGCGCGTGCCATATTGTTTCCCTTTTAGCTTTTAGCGAATTATTCCATAATTATAGCACACAAGAACATTGGGCTTTGGTTGTGATCGCATCAACAATCTATCTTCTAAATCGGGAATTTCGGATAGTGATTGAGAAGTTCCAATTGCTTCAATACATTTTCTAACTTTTGCGAGAATTTTTTGGTTGTTAATTCTATCTAAATTTTTTTTGAAGCATTTGGCAATTTGATATTTCATTGAGGCAAACTCTCCAAGAGAGATTGAGACTCTAATTCAGATAAAAATCCTTCTTTTCGAGAATTTTCACAAGCTAAATAAAGGATAAAATCTTCTAATTCAGAGGAATTATTTTCAAATAAAAGTTGTAGAAAGCCTTGTCTGATTTCTAGTGGTAAGGTTTGAAAGAGGCTATAGAAACCTGTGCTAGTTAGCAAAGAATCTGTAATTTCTGTTTGACTCACGGCTGTTTTTTCCTTTTCTACACTATCTCTATAATTTTACCAAATCATCCCTAAATTTAACACAAAACCCTTTAAAACATCTTCCCCTGAAACCGTAGCAGGAGAATCTAAAAACTCAACCTCTTTTCCTTGTCTATAAATCTCCACTTGACGAGATTTACGATTAATTAATATACCCAAACGCACACCATTATCTATATATTCCCCCATCTTTTCTTGTGTAGTCTTCAAACTATCACTAGGAGAAAGTAACTCAATTACAAAATCAGGACAAATAGGGGGAAACTTTTGTTTTTCTTCATCAGTTAAAGCCTCCCATCTTTCTAACTTGATCCAAGAAGCATCAGGAGAACGATCTGCACCATTTGGTAATTTAAAACAAGTCGAAGAATCAAAAGCAATACCAGTACCATCAGCATCAGTCCAATTAAATAATTGTTGATTTAGTCTACCATTACGATTTCCCGTTTCTCCTCCCGTTGGTGGCATAATTATTAACTCTCCATTTGCATTTCTTTCAAATCTCAATTCGCGGTTGTTTTGACATAGTTTGAAAAACTGGTCATCAGTCATTTTTATTACTGAATCTAAATTGACAGTTAAAGCATTCATAGTCCTATCCTCATTGAATGTTCAGGGAGAAATTTTAACTATCCCATATCCTATTATATATTAACTGAATATTCCTTTTTGATCTTGGCGATCGCTGGTTGATAAATTTCTTGAGCATCTGCTAGGGAATATTCAATTTCATCTTCTTCTTTGAAAAATTGCTCTAATGAAAATTTTTGCCAGTCTTCATCTTGCCAATTAGTATATTCTAAAATGTTGTTTGGCTCAGTGGCAATTAATCGGGTAAAGTTGGCAATTTTTTCAACAATGTGATCAGGTAATCGGTCAATCTGTTGGTGAAGTTCTTCACGAATTGTAGCAGACATAAGTTAAATTATTTGATTAAGGTGTAAAAATAAATACCTATATAATTTTACCAAATCATCCCCAAATTTAACACAAAACCCTTTAAAACATCTTCCCCCGAAACCGTAGCAGGAGAATCTAAAATCTCAACTTCTTTTCTTTGTCTATAAATTTCAACTTGACGAGATTTACGATTAATTAATATACCCAAACGCAGACCATTATCTATATATTCCCTCATCTTTTCTTGTGTAGTTTTCAAACTATCACTAGGAGAAAGTAACTCAATTACAAAATCAGGACAAATAGGGGGAAACTTTTGTTTTTCCTCATCAGTTAAAGCATCCCATCTTTCTAGCTTAATCCAAGAAGCATCAGGAGAACGATCTGCACCATTTGGTAATTTAAAACAAGTCGAAGAATCAAAAGCAATGCCAGTACCATCAGCATCAGTCCAATTCATTACCTGTTGAGTGATTCTCGCATTTTTGTTTCCTGTTTCTCCTCCCGTTGGTGGCATAATTATTAACTCTCCATTGGCATTTCTTTCAAATCTCAATTCCCGGTTGTTTTGACATAGCTGAAAAAACTGCTCATCAGTCATTTCTATTAATGATTTCAAATTGACAGTTAAAGCATTCATTGTTATATCCTCATTGAATGTTCTACGAATTACGAATTACGAATTACGAATTACGAATTACGAATTACGAATTACGAATTACGAATTACGAATGGGTAATAACAAAAGTTTACCTCCCCTGCTCCCCTGCTCCCCTGCTCCCCCTGCTCTCTAATTCTTCATCAACGCAGCTTGAGTCAAGAGGGACTCAGCAAAGGCGATCGCTTCTTGGGCCGATTCTCCACTGGCCAATTGAGCCAATTCTTCCCGACGTTGGGGGGAAGTTAACTGAGTCACCCGAACGACGGTGCGGGTTTCTGGGGCCTGGGAATTGGGTTCTAAGTCGGTTTGGATGGTTTCTTTGATTACCCGAAAATGATGATCTCCCATGGCTGCTACTAGGGGCTGGTGGGTGACACAGAGGACTTGATGGCGCTGACTGAGTTGGTGGAGTTTCTGAGCGATCGCAGTGGCCACTCGTCCCGATACCCCGACGTCAATTTCATCAAATACCAAAGTTCCCGACCCGGCAATTTGGGAAAAACAGGCTTTTAAGGCTAAGAGAAACCGACTCATTTCTCCTCCCGATGCGATCGCTCCCAAGGGTTGCAGAGGTTCTCCAGGGTTAGGACTAAAGCAAAATCGAATCTGATCCGCCCCCATAGCGGTAGGAGAAATCGGATGAATTTCTACCTGAAATTTAACATTATTCATCGCTAAGGGTTTCAATTGTTTAATTAAATCCGTTTCTAATTGATCGGCTGCTTGTTGACGGAGGTTAGTCAGATGTTGACAGGTTTCTTTAAGCTCTTGAACCGCCTGTTGATAAGTCTGTTCTAAGGATTCAAGGGATTGATCTTCATCTTCTAAATCTTTTAATTCCTCTTGAATTCGTTGATAATATTCGATCACTTCTTCTAAAGTTTGCCCGTATTTTCGACAAATTTGTTTTAAGTCTCGAATTCGATCTTCCACTTCTTCCAACCTTTGAGGATCGGATTCCAATTGTTCACCATAACTGCCAATTTGTCGTCCCGCTTCGGTAATTTGAGCCACCGCCTCACTAACAATTTCTAAAATTGGTTGTAGTTGCGGATCATATTCAACTAAATCACTTAATTTACCTTCCGCTTGACTCAATAAATCCGCAGCAGCTAACCCAGTTTCACTTTGATATAAGGCTTGATAAATTTGATAACTTTGTTGTTGTAGTTCAACAATATGATTCAGTCGTTGATGTTCTATTTGTACTTGTTCTAATTCGTCTGATGTGGTTAAATTTGCCGTATCTAATTCTCGAATTTGATAGGTTAATAAATCCAATCTTTGTAAGCGTTGCTGTTCAAATTGACGGCGTTTTTCTAAGGCATGGCTACGGGTTTGGGCTTCGCTATAAGTTAGGGCTACAGCTTTTCTAGCTTTGATTAACGGTTGACCTCCATATAAATCTAACCATTCTTGTTGTAGTTCCGGTTGACCTAATTGTAAAGTTTGTCCTTGGGCGGTAATTTCAATTAAGCGATCGCGAAGTTGGTCAATTAATTTTCGATTCACTAACACCCCATTTACTCTGGATCTGCTGCGTAGTTTATCCCCGGTAATTACCACTTCCCGACTGCAAACAATTAAACTACCATCGACTAAATCAATTTCTTGTTCTGTCAACCAATTAAACCATTTTTTTTCCATCTCAAATGTTGCTTCTAATAGGGATCTTGTGGCTCCTGTTCTAATCGAGCGACGGTCTACTTTTCCCCCTAAAATTGCATCAACAGCATCTAAAATAATTGATTTTCCGGCTCCGGTTTCTCCTGTAAATACATTTAAACCTGTACCTAAATCTAAATCCAAATGATCAATCAGAGCAAAGTTTTCTATTCTCAGGGAAAGCAACATAGGAAACAGTTATCAGTTATCAGTTAATAATTAATCTAATTTGCGGGAGATAATCCTAAAATTACCTGAGTTATAATTTGTCGATTTTCTCCTTGTCCTATCAATAATTCTCCTCCCATTTTTTCTAACATTTGTTGACAGATTAAAAGCTGTTGACCTGGGGGAGAAGTTAAGAGAGAGGGAGCGAGTAAATCGGGATAGTAACCTGTTTTTAACTCAAGAATCAGTTGCGGATTAATTATACCATAATCTATAATCATCAGTTCTAATTGTTGATCATTTAAAGGCTGAGTGATAATCTCAATCAAGCCGCCAGGTTCAGCACGGTGACAGGTGGTTAATAAGATTTCATAAAAAACAAGTTCTAGCTTAATATGATCACCAATAACATTAAAATTTTCCTGTTGTTTGATAACTAATTGTATTTGTTTATTCCTAATAATAGCACTTATTCGTTCTCGTACTCGTCGCAATAAATTAGTAATAGAAATAATATCATTTTGATGGTGAAGTCGCCATTGTTCTTGTTTAATTAAAGAACTGGTAGAAGCTAAAGCGCTGCCCATTTGACGCAATAATTGTTGATAGCGTAAATTGGAAAGTTGCGTTTTCTGAGGATCAGTAGATTGAAACGGAGATTGATTTAATTCGTTTAATTGTTTAAGTCCTCCCCCTACAGTTCGATACAATTCTTCTAAGCGCCGTTGTTTATACCAATTCAGCCATTGTAATTCTTCATGTTCAGTTTTTAAGAAATCTTGAATTCTCAAATACCGACGTGACCAAGCAAATTGCATTACTAACAAATTGAGCATGGTTAAAGATATCCCAGATTCTGCCTGAATTTGCTCTGGATCAGCAATAATTAAAAGACCCGTAGGATGGTGTTCAGAAGCGGTATAAAGGCTGGTAACTAAAATTTTCTCGACGGAACTGGTAAACCATTGTCGAGTGTAGGCAGACAACTGATTTACAGGCCAGAAAAATAATTCTTTTGTTGATAAAGCGTGTTGAATCAGAGGATCTTTAACTACAGAAATCAACCGATCAGAGTTAAGTAATAATTCTGATTTACGAGCAACACAATTAACTATTTTTGCTCTTTTTTCTCCTTCAGTCCATGTTAATAATACAACTAAAGAGCTTTTTAACAATTGCGATATTTTTTCTATAAATTGTTTTTCTAATTGTTGTAATTGATTGGTTGTTTTCAAGATTGACCAACAAGAATCTAAGGCTTGATTAAATTCTTCCTGAGATTTAATCCGTTGATTTAATTGCCACTGGCGTAAAATTACGTTCAATTGTTTACTGACAATTTTAACTAATTCTTGTTCGGCTCGATCCCAAGTTCTAGGAGATTCATGACCAATTAATAATAACTCCTGGGGTATTTTTTCCTGTTGATCTTTTTCCATAGTTAAACAATAATTAATTGGACAAAGAATTAGCGATCGCACCCCCGCATCTCGGAGTTGATTTCGCCAAGGTCTTAATTTTTCATCTTCATCATAATTTTCAATTATCAAAATTTCACTCTGATTTTTCAANNTTTAAAATCTTGGTAAGTCAGAGAATCTAAAGGGGAAAAAATTCCGCTTTTATTTAAAGGATGATATTGATAAATAATCTCAAATTTCGCCGTTTCCAGATCCCGTTTAATTAACAAAAAACGTCCAGTATTTAATCGTTGACACAAAAGATTAGCGGTATTTTTCAGGGAAAACTGCCAATCTTGATCATCAACAATAGTACAAGTAACTTTAGCAGTTAGGGATTGATCTAGTTCCGCTTGTCTAATTTTTGCTTCCATTTCTGATAAGGGTGCTGTTAAGGAAATTAATTGAGCCACACCGCGCAAAAATTGTTTTTCATTCTCTTGCCAAATTCGAGGATTTTGTCCTTCAACAGCAATAAATCCTAACATTTCTTGATTAAAAAGAATCGGAACAGCTAATAGTGAACGGGCGCGAATTTTCTCCATTAATCGTTCCGTTGTATCGGCTCTTAAAGAACTATAAGACTCTCCAATTGAAACTAAATGATCTGAAATTAATGCTTGATAAAATTCTCCTAAATCCTGTACCGTTACCCCGGAAGCTGGTTGTTTTATTAAACCAACACTTGGCATTTTTTGTTGATTACTCGCTCGCCGCCAAAAATAACGTCCTTCTCGATAATACCAATACACATTCGTGCGAGTAGGTTCAATAAAATCATGGGTTGTTTTTACCGCCACTTCTAAACATCGATCTAAAGTATTTAAAGTTCTAAATTCAGTCAATAGTTTAATAAACGGTTGATCGGGTCGTTTTGTTTGTTGATACATCCAAGTTGTTTCAATTTGGAATAAAGAAGTCGCCAAGGTTCCTAAAACCATTGAAATTAGTTCTTTTTCCATCGAACTCGGAGAAATTCCCCACTCAGTAGAGCCCAATAAAACCACACCAAAACAGCGATCTTTGTNNATAGAATTGCGCCCTGAATATCAAAGGCTTGGGCTGCTTTTCTCCACTCTCCAGCCCGAGTTTCTGCCCTTAAATCAGGCACAATTACAGGTCGCATTTGAATTACCAATTGCTCCAGCAAATCCCCAGGAGATAATACAAATCTTTGTTTGATTAACCAACTATCTTCTGTGGGTGTAATTCCACCTTTTCCAATTAAACGATGATCTAAACGATCATACAAACCAATCCAAATTAAACTATAATTAAACTCGGTTTTCAAATAGTCTAAAATCGTTTCGATCAAGACATCAACATTATCTTCATCTTGTAGGGTCTGGAGAACACGCCCCAAGGTCATAATCGGTTGCTCTGATGTGGTCGATTCTTCTAATTGACCCATAATAAACTCCCAAATTGTATATTTTAATTAACATTCAAAATTAAAATTTTAATTAAGATATCAAACCCGTGCAATCTTCTGGTATAGGGTAATAAAAATACTCTACCCGTTGATCTGGCCGATTGTTCTATCTTACCCTTAGTATTTCACCATTTTGCTCAAAAAATAGACTAAATTAAAAACTGAGAATCAAGACATCAATCAGAGGAGACTATCTTGGATATTTACCGCAACGCTGTTAAACCCATTTTATTTTATGGACTCAAGATCGATCCAGAATGGGCGCATCATCGCGCTTTACAAGTCCTGAGTTGGATTGACCAAAATCAGTCGGAGTCACCCATGAATTGGCTAGAAACTCAACTAAAACCCTCATTATGTTTACATGATATCCGTTTACAGCAAAAATTATGGGGTTTAAATTTTACTAATCCCGTTGGTTTAGCCGCCGGGTTTGATAAGGATGGAGTTGCGGCCCGAATTTGGCAAAGTTTGGGCTTTGGATTTACGGAATTAGGGACTGTTACTCTCCATCCTCAACCGGGAAATCCTCAACCTAGATTATTTAGATTAGTTGAAGATGAAGCCATTTTAAATCGGATGGGATTTAATAATCAAGGGGCGAAAATATTGGCGCAACGGTTACAGGAAAAACGTCAACAAAAATTTATTATTCCGGTCGGAATTAATTTAGGAAAATCTAAAATTACTCCTTTAGAAGCCGCCGCCGAAGATTATTTAGGCAGTTTTAAACTGTTAAAAAACTATGGGGATTATTTTGTGGTTAATGTTTCTTCTCCTAATACCCCAGGATTGCGATCGCTCCAAGATGCTGAACAATTAAGTAAAATTATACAGGTTTTAAAAACTGAAAATACAGACAATAAACCGATTTTTATTAAAATTGCCCCGGATTTAGAATGGGATGCGATCGCTGATGTTGTACAATTATCCCAAACCTATAAATTAGCCGGAATTATTGCTACTAATACCACCATAAAACGCGACGGATTAAAAACCCAATGGTTACCTCAAACTGGAAGTTATATCACCGAAGAAGCCGGAGGAATTAGTGGCGCACCCTTGAAACAAAGGTCAACAGAAATCATTCGTTGGATTCATCAAAACACCCAAGGACAACTTCCTATTATTGGGGTTGGGGGAATTTTTACCGCCGATGATGCTTGGGAAAAAATCACCGCAGGCGCTTGTTTAATTCAAGTATATACTGGTTGGATTTATGAAGGGCCAGGAATGGTAAAAAGAATATTAGCAGGACTCTTACAGAAATTAGATCAATATGGTTTAAATTCAATTTCTGAGGCCGTTGGTTTCAAACCCTAATCATTAGTTAGAAGTCAACAGAATAAATCTTCGCGGTTTTTGGGAAGGGTGATCAACTATTGCCATCCCTTGCCAAAGATCCTTAGTTTTTACTCAAAAAGGCGGATATTAATAGCGAGATACATCCTAATATTTCACCTTCTAAGTTTCCACTAAAAATTTGTTTTCTTGCTGATTAGGTTTGATTATGGGTGTAGAAATAATTTGTCTGCCACTAGCAGCTTGTTTTTTTTCTAAATCTTCAACAATAGCGTGTAAATTATAATCGAAGGATTTAGCGTATTCTTCTCGATATTTATAAATTTCTGCTAAGACTTCATCGTGCCACATAGTTATTTAATCTCCCATTAACTCAAAAGGTGTACAAATAGTTGGTAGAGAATATCCAGACTCCCGGCTAATTTGTCCTAATTTTTTCTGAATCTGGGCGTTAGCAATATGCTTACAGTTCCATGTTAACAGATAATCCAAACCATAGACTGTAGCCAGGGCAATATGTAAAGCATCATTAGCAGCTTTGGGGGGAAGGTTGCTGAGAGTCAGAAATTGTTTGGCTAAGTTTTCTACCGTTAAATTTAATCCGAGTAAGGGAAAATCCCTCAAAATTTCCAGTCGCTTAGTTGCTATTTCAGCATCTCCTTCAGCTACTTCATCTAAAACGACCTGAGAGATGTAAAGTATAAACTGACTTCGGCGTTTTTCCCACCAATCTATAGTCATTTCTCGATTAGCCATCAGGATCAAGTTATTACTTGATCGGACAGTTAGATAGCCAATTATACTGGTTTCGATATATACAGTTTCAGTCACAAATATATCCAATATTTTATAACATCATTCAATAGCTAGAAAATCATTAGAATTTGTTCTCTATTCTATCATATATTCCTTGAAAATACAAGACAAATTAAACAAAATTGTATCGGCTTTAATTTTACTAACTAAATACCGTTGTTGTAAAGATTTTAAACCATTAATTAAGTCCATTGAGCACAAGTCTAAATGTTGTCTTAAATCTTCTCTGGAAACAGGTTGCTCAAATTTGCTCAATTCTAAAACAATTTTTTGTTCTATGGGTGAAAGTCTGTTGAATAATTGCTTAAAGTGCGATCGCATTTCTTTAGTAATGACCAAACTATCCTCAGCTAAAAACTCAGCCACATCCCCATCAAAAACATCTTTAATTAAAAGAGCAACATCTTTCAAATACATCGGATTTCCTTGATATTTTTCAATCAATTTTAACCCGCTATCCGCATCTTGTTTTAATCCTATCCCTGACAAAATTTTCCCATCCTCTAAACCAGATAATAATAAAGATTTAATCGGATATAATTCTTCATCCAAACATTCCATTTCCGCACATTGTTCTTGACTAATTAAAATTAGATGACTTTGATGTTCAACTTCTGTTACCATTTTAAAAAAGTTTTGATAATCTTGATAAACACTTTGATATTGTCCAGAAAATTCACCCTGGGTAAAAATATTATGAACGTCATCAAGAATAATCAAACATTTTTTATCCACGAAAACACCAAATAATTGTTTTAAATTCTCATCTATAGTTGCTTTTGATTCTTGCTTACTAGCATTTAATAAATCATTCATAAGTAATTCTAAAGGTTTGGGATATTTTAAACTTTTCCAGATAATCACCTCAAATTTATCTAAGTTTAAGTCCACAAATCTTTTAACTAGAGTCGTTTTCCCTATTCCAGATAATCCTAAAACTGAAATCAAACGAATATTATTATCTAATATCCAAGCAGAAAGGGTTTTAAGTTCAGATTCTCTATTGCAAAAATTTATTATTTTGGGAGCTAAAGTTAAATCAAAATTAGTTGATTTAACTTTATTATTAGTTAATATTTGGTGACTATCTTGCTTAGAATTATATAGTATTGATGTATAATTAAAACTATGATTACTACCACTTACATGACAAATAGGCTGATTTGGAGATGATAAAATATTTAACCGATTAAAAGTAGAACGAAAATTAGTCTTTTTTATATCTTCACCCAATGCTTCAGATACAAGTTTCCATAATTCAGCCCCCACATCACC
>DMPJ01000263.1 GCA_003456035.1 Planktothrix sp. UBA8402 | reverse complement strand
CAAATAATCTTTGTAAACCCGCCCAACCCACCATAAAAATTAAATGTAAATCTTCAATTGTAGGGGCGGGTTCTGTATTAATTTATCATACCCACAAATAACCTCTATAAACCCGCCCAACCCCGACATTAAAATTAAATAACTGTAGGGGCGGGTTCTGTAATTATTTATCATACCCACAAATAACCTTTATAAACCCGCCCAACCCCACCTCGCCCAACCCCACCATGAAAATTAAATTAATAAATAAAGAGGGCGGGTTTTGGGAGATTGTTTGTCGGTATCAAAGATTAACTCGGAACCCGCCCCTACGGGGTCAATTTTTAGGACAAAAATAGTTTATAAGCTGGGTTTTTATTCTCATCCCAATAGCGATAACCTAAAGTTTCTAAAAAGGCTTCCCATTCTGCCATTTCTTCAGGAGGAACCTGCACTCCTACCACAATTCTGCCATAATCTGCCCCATTATTCCGATAGTGAAATAAACTAATATTCCAGTTAGGACTCATCGAANNACGTTCGGGAAATTCAAAGCGATAGAGTAATTCATTATGGGCTAAAGCCGACCGTCCTCCGACCATGTGCCGCAGGTGTAATTTAGTTAGTTCATCATCGGTTAAATCAATGGTTTTAAATCCATTTTCTTCAAAATGTTCGATTATTTTTGCCGCATCCGCCCGATTTTGAATCTGCATTCCCACAAAAATATGGGCTTCTTTTTGATCAGCAATGCGATAGTTAAATTCCGTTAAATTGCGTTTACCAATACATTCACAAAACTTTCGTAAACTCCCTGGTTCTTCAGGTATAGTAACCGCAAAAATTGCCTCTCGACGTTCTCCAAATTCTGCTCTTTCTGCTACAAATCGCAGACGATCAAAATTCATATTCGCCCCACAAGCAATAGCAACTAATGTTTTTCCCTGAATTTGTTCTCTTTCTACATAAGCTTTTGCTCCCGCTATTGCTAAGGCTCCCGCAGGTTCTAAAATTGAACGGGTATCCTCAAAAACATCTTTAATTGCGGCACAGGTATCATCCGTATCTACTAATATAATTTCATCCACATATTCTTGACATAAACGGAAGGTTTCTTTCCCCACTTCTCGCACCGCTACACCATCAGCAAATAACCCTACTTGTGATAATTTAATTCGATGTCCGGCTTTTAAAGATTGTGACATCGCGTCAGCATCAACAGGTTCAACTCCAATAATTTTAATTTCAGGACGTAATCTTTTGATATAAGCAGCAATTCCTGAGATTAATCCCCCCCCACCAATAGCAACAAAAATTGCATGAATCGGTTGTTGATATTGTCGTAAAATTTCCATCCCAATTGTACCTTGTCCAGCAATTACATAAGGGTCATCAAAAGGGTGAATAAAAGTTAATCCTTTTTCTGTTTCTAGTTGACGAGCATAGGCGCAAGCTTCATCAAAAGTCTCGCCATATAATATTACTTCACCGCCTCTTGCTTTGACGGCATTTACTTTAACTTGGGGGGTGGTTACAGGCATAACAATTATTGCTTTTGTGCCTAATTTAGATGCACCTAAAGCCACGCCTTGGGCATGATTTCCCGCCGAAGCTGCTATCACTCCTTTCTTTAATAAATCGGGGGAAAGATAAGCCATTTTATTATAAGCACCCCGCAATTTGAAGGAGAAGACAGACTGCATATCTTCTCGTTTCAAGAGTAGTTTGTTATTCAGACGGGCTGAGAGGTTGGGAGCGGATTCTAGGGGTGTTTCTTGGGCAACATCATAAACACGGGCGGTGAGAATTTGTACTAAGTAATCGCAAAGCATGGGTTTAGGAATTGGCAGAATGAACTATAATCTTAATATATCGGTGGTGTTATTCGTCAATAAAAGTTGTAATCCCTAGTCAGAGCCATCTATTATGAATGCTAATATGATTAACTAATAAGAACACAAAAAAGGTTCTATAAGGAGTTAGTCGTCTGAATAAGGAGCAGTTACAAAAAGATGCGAGGTACATTCGAGAAACATACATTAAAAAACCGATTCGTAAAGGAAATGTTGCTGTTGCTGAAGTACATCTCCAAAATGGTGTATCCTTTGGTGCTGGAGCTACATCAAAAGAGCGTCCTATTTCGATACCTAAACCCAAGTCAAAAGGAGGACAATTTGAACCGAAAATTGATTCTCGTACTCAACGTTTAATGAATACCGATGCTGAATACAAAGTTTTATCTATCATTGCAGAAACACTGGAAATGCTTTTTGATCTAAAAATATCAGGAAATCTCTATCTTTACACTGAACTTCAACCTTGTGAAAGTTGCAAGTCTATTATAAATCAATTTAAGGATAAGTTTCCTAATATCACGGTTCAACTTTTCTGGGAATTACCCTATCCACCCTGAGCATTAAAGGAAGAATCTTCATGAAATTAAGATTAAGCCAATTCAATCATCAGATCAAAACCTCTTTCATCAATCCTATGACTGATGATTTTCAAGATTTAATGGCTCAAATCCAACAAGAACATTATCCAGATCTTTATGAGCCTGAAGCTAATAGTACAGTTCCACTTTCTGATGTTTTAAATCAAGTATTAGAAGGGTTTAAAGTTGGTAATTCTACAATTTGTCATCTTCGTTATCTCTGGATGACATTAATTTTGACTTTGGCGGTAGAACCTACATTACAATACTATTATCCTAATGATTCTTTAACAAAAGATATTATAAAATCTTTGGAGGAAATGATAATCAATTTTTACAAAATTAACACAATTGATAAAAAATATATAAATAATTTGATTAATGATTGGTACAATAAAGTTATAGAACACTATGAATCTTTGCCTTATCCAGAAGTTGTTAGTTTTCAGGTTATTTATGAAGCGATAGATGTTTTTCAGAATGCAATTCGTGTTTTTGACTATGACCAAGCTAAAGAAGCCTTACTAGAAATTTTAGAGGATTGTTTAGAAGGTTATGCAATTTTTCCGGGTTCGGAGGGAAGACGAGATTTATTTGATTGGTGGCTGCTGGAGGTTGTTCCTGCAAGTTGGAATTTATCACCTCTCAAATCTTTCTATGTAGTAGATAGATTAGTTAATCAAGATCAAATTACAATCCGTCAAAAAAAGAGCTTGGAAGAAGTTAGCAAAATGTTAGAATCAAAGCTTTTAGAAAATTCTGATATTCTGCGAGATTCGGATAATAAATATAAATTTGATCAACTTTTTTAAATTTTGGTAAAGAAATTATGATTTTAAATTTTAATGGCGTATGATTATAGGGAACAATTTAGAGAGTTGAAACTTTGATTTATGGATAAATCTATCGTGCAGTTGGTTGATGAACTTCCCACCGATAATATTACGGTGAAAGTGTTGAATGCCATTGATTATTTAATGCCCGGACAGTGGACAAATTTAGTCGGGTTTGAAAATAGTATCCGTAGTATTACCGGAGAAACCGATGCTCAGGTGATCCAAAAAATTCGAGATCGGGCTGTTGTCTTGTATCATGATCCCAAATATGGTTATCAGTCTGCGGTTCAACTTTATCAAACCATTGATACGGCTGATGTGGCAATCGGAACGGCAGCTTTAGCCAATAAAATTGGAGAAAAAATCAGCTTTCTCTCTATTTTAAGCAATATTACGCCTAAACCTGAAGTGCTCCAAAGCTTTGATTTAGTCTTAAAAATTGCGGTTGAGATTATTGCTTTTTGTAAGTTAAATGGCATTCCCCAACCCAACCCCCAAGCATTTGTTAACGCCCTGAATAATAATTATCAAGATGCCGCTTTAATGCGGATGGTGGCTTTAGTTTGTTTGGATGGGATGTTGCCTTTAGGCCCTAACTTTTTGAGCAAAATTCATCAAACCATTGCTCAAGCTGATACCAATATTTTAACACAAAATCCGGTGTTTTCATCCTTGAGTAATTTTATTCCCGGTGGTACGACATCGGATAAATTGGGTTTTATTACTCAAGGGTTTGATGCGGTGCAGGGTTGGATTAATAATTTGGTGACTAAAACCGGAATCACGCCGGAATCTATTTCTAATGCTTTGGGAAATTATATCCAAATTGCTGATGATAATTTAGATTTCGTCGCAGCTTTTATTGACCAAAGCACGAATTATTATCAACATACTGGCATTCAAACCGTGGCGCGGAAAGTGATTTTACAAGCTCAAGATTCTGTATTATGTTGATTATATTGGTTGTGATTCCTCCTATAATGAATGGGTGGATGCGGATGAAATGAGTTAATCAATTGTTGAGAAGTTGAAACCGCAACAATACCAATAAAGCCCGCACAAGCGGGTTTAATTTTATTCTATAATTGTTTTTGATCATATTAATTAAGTGGAAATCGGTGCGGGTTTAGGTAGATTTTTTATGGATATTATCAATTTTTGTGAACCCGCCCCGACCGGGATTGATTATAATAATTGTTGAGCCCAAGCGATCGCTTCTTCAATAGTTGTTAATTTCCCTTCAATTTGTCCTAACTGAATCTCTAATAATAGTTCTCCAATTTTAGGACTCGGACGGAGGTTTAATGCTTCCATTAATTCGTTTCCAGTTAATAATAATTGCGGATGGGCGACGGGATCATCAGGATTCAGATAACGATTAATTAAAGGGGAAAGACTATCTAGGGAAAACCCAGCCGCCATCGCACTAACAATTAAACTCGAAAATAATATCCCTAACTCTTGGAATAAAAAATATTGTTCTCGTAAGGATAAATCTCTAGTTTTCAATAGATTGATTTGAGATAAACCTTTTAAAATTGCTAAAACACTTCTTAATTCTACCTTACTAAATTTTAACTCTAATAATTCTGCTTCAGCAATGGTTAGATTGTGATTGAATAAGCAAGTTAATTTTGCTATTCCTAAACGGGATATTTTTAAGGTTTCGCGTAATCCTTGGGATAATTCTTGGGATAATTGTGGGTAAATTTCTCCTAATTTTTTTGCCGATAAATCCATTTGGGATAATTGCTGAAACTGTTGATTTGCACTCTTAAACCAAGGAGAAATTAAACCCACTTCCCAACATTGTTGTATCAAAGATGTTGCATCTTGCGTATTTAATAAATAGACTAATTCAGTGCGAATTCGTTCTACCGCAACCTGACTTAACAACGGAGCAAATTCTTGAATTGTAGCCTTTGTTTGAGCCTCAATTTCAAATCCTAATTGTGCAGCTTGACGATATCCTCTTAATAAGCGTAAAGGATCATCTTGCAAATTGTCAGGAGAAATCATTTTAATTAGACGCCGTTGTAAATCTTCTTGACCGTTGTTAGGATCAATAAAGGTTTTTGTAAATGGATCAAAAGCGATCGCATTTACCGTAAAATCCCGTCGGTGTAAATCCTGTTCTAAACTATTGGCTTCGGCTTGAGCAAAGTCAACTGTGATGTTTTTAAATACAACCCGGGCAATTTGACGTTCAGCGTCCAATAATACAAAACCAGCGCCATAATATTGAGCAAGGGTTCGTGCTGTTTTAACCGCATCTTGTAACAGGATAAAATCTAAATCCAAATCGGCAACGATGCGACCAATTAAGCCATCTCGAACTGCACCACCGACTAAATAAGCAGGTTGAGGTAACTGACTCAGTTCAAACGGCCAACAGGCGGGAGAGAAGACATCTGCTAAAGTATCAGACATGGCAACAAAAATCAACGAAACAGTTAAGCAGGTCAAAGCCTACCTAAGTTAAATTAACATCAAAGGGATGGATAATGTTCTGACCTTTGGCAATCCACAGAGGAAAAAATTATGTGTATTTGTGTGAATTGTTATTATGTTGATGACTGCGCCACCTACCACGCGGTAGAAATACAGCATCAAGAACCCCATTTGACTGAAAATCCAACTTTTGAACCGACAGAACCTACTATTAATGTCAATATTCGCACCCCTAATGACCATGATATTGAAATAGAATGGGATGTAGTTGGATGTCTGAGTTTTAAAGAAGAAAAAGGTAAATGGGCAAAATTAAGACCAGGGGAATTAGTTCCGACTTAATTAGTTGGAATTGATCCCCCCTAGCCCCCCTTAAGAAGGGGGGGACAGGANNACCTAGGGAAAAAACAGAAGTTTTTAAAATCGGGTCAAACTTTCATATAAAGTAAATGAGTTATTGTTTTAATCCAAATTGTTCCCATCCAGAGAATCCCTGTGATGGCAAGTTTTGTCAAAATTGTGGTTCTAAATTGTTGTTGAGTTCTGTTTTTAATGATGCGGAGTCGGTAATTTATCGAGGGATAAAATTAATTGGACAGGGGGGATTTGGTCGCACGTTTTTAGCTGTTGATGAGAGTCAAACCTTGACATCCCCTTGTGTAATTAAACAATTTTTTCCTCAAGGTAGAAATACCGAAAAAGCTACAGAAATGTTTCAACAAGAAGCCCAACGATTACAAATTTTGGGACAACATCCCCAAATTCCCCAGGGGCAAGGTTATTTTCAACAGGACGGTTATCAATATTTAGTCCAAGAGTTTATTGAAGGTAAAAATTTAGCTCAAGAATTGCAAGAAGAGGGAGCTTTTGATCAGGAAAAAATATTGTATATTTTAAATAATTTATTACCAGTTTTACAGTTTATTCAAGAGCATAAGGTGATTCACAGAGATATTAAACCAGAAAATATTATTCGTCGGTTTAATGGTAAAAAAACCACCGGAAATTTAGTATTAGTGGATTTTGGAGCAGCTAAATTAGTCACAGGGGGAATGCTTCCAAAAACTGGAACTGTAATTGGCAGTGCCGCTTATACTGCCCCGGAACAATTAATGGGAAAAGCGGTTTTTGCCAGTGATTTATATAGTTT